>JBKGZK010000003.1:0-84590 GCA_046545615.1 Natronomonas sp. | reverse complement strand
ACGAGTCCAAGGGTGGCGAGCAGCGCGAACAGCACGTCGCCGTAAACGAGGGCGAGCAAGAGTCCGGCGAACATCGGCACGATGAATGGAATGCCGGGCGTAATCCAGACCACCTCGCGATCGCTATCGGCGAGTACCTCGATACCGTCGCGGAGTTCCTGGGGAGTGGTTCCATAGGCACTGTGTTCGGTCAGGAACCGTTCTGTACCCCACTCGTCCCCTCCGCCATCGGGCGGTGGACCACCGTCAGGTATTGGATCCCCCTCGATCGACCCGTCGCCCGGATCGTTCACGTGGGTCGGTGTCGAGGTCCGGAATTGATCCGGATGCGCCCGGAGCTCAGATAGGTCGGTTCCTCGCCACCGGAGGTACATGCGGAACGCGTCGAGGTCCAGTCCGCCAGGAGTAAACCCCTCGGGTGTTTCGAGCAGTCGACCGTACTCGGTGACGACCGACTCGACCGCCACCGGCCGACCGATGACCATCGCCCGATGGAATCGCCCCCGGATCGCGTTGCTGCCGGCCAGGACCAGCGGATAGGCCAATCCCACGAGCACAGCGTTCGAGAGAATCGTCAGCGAGAACACGCCGATCGTGGCCTGTGTGATGGGAAAGACGCGTTCGATCACGTAGAACGCGGGATAGACGGGATACAGGAGAGCGAGCGTCATCACGGCTTTCGCGTCGGCCCCGCCGAAGCCGCCGAGCCGCCAGAAGACGTACCCGACGGGCGCGACCAACCCGAGTGATAGGGTCGTCTGCACGACGAAGAGTCGTCGTTCGAACCCCATGGCGTCGAGGACGATCAGCCCGTCCCACACGAGCGCGACGATGCCCACCGCGACCAGGGGGAACCACGTTCGATTCGGGACGCGCCTGGTCCTGACGTCTCGATACGCAGCCCAGGCGAAGACGGGCACGGCCAGCAACCGGAGTAGGTCGGGACCGGACGCGAAACCGAACAGGAGCGACACGATAACTTCTGGTGCGACCTGGTTTATAAAATATCTCCTCGACGTTTCGCCGGGTGAGCCCCTAATCGTCGCGGGTGCGACGGGCCCACATCGTTCCTCGTCGGATGACGCCCCGAAGCGTTCGTGCCTCCCGTTCCGTCGGGTGGGCCCTCCCTATTAGTCGGCGGAAGAGTCTCGCCGTCTTCGCCCGCTTCTCCCGGGGGTGACCCACCGCCGCCAGGTAGGAATCGAACTGGTCGTAAAGCCCCTCGATCTCCGGTTCCGGGGCGCGTTCATGGGGATCGACCGGGTGCTGGGTCTTCTCAAGGGTTACAGACCGGAGTTCGTAGAGGACGATCGTAGCGGCTTGCGCCAGATTTAACACGGGATAGTCACCGTTTGCTGGGATCGAAACAATCCGATCGAGTTGTGCGAGTTCGTCGTTGGTGAGCCCGATGCGCTCGCGACCGAACACGAGACAGACGTCCGCGTCGAGCCCCTCGATCTCGCTGACCAGGTTCTCGGGACGAACGAACGGATATCGGACGTGTTTCGACGTGTCTTCGTTGGTCGTCGCGGTGGTCCCGATGGTATAAAAGCGGTGCGTGAGCGTTTCGAAGTCGATTTCGGTGGCGTTCGGAAGCACGTCCTCGCGGGCGTGGCCGGCGAATCCGTAGGCTTCGCCATCGGGGTCGAGTTCCGGAGGATCGACGAGGTATAGATCCGAGAGCCCGAAATTCTTCATCGACCGGGCGATCGTGCCGACGTTCCCCGGCGTCTCCGCACCAACGACGGCGACCCCGATCACGGTCACGTGACCTCTGAGTAATCCATCCCGAGGTCCTCGAGATCTTCCTCGTCCAGGTCGTCGATCGCGTCCCGGAGCGCGTCGACTTCGTCGGGGTCGGGCCGTGGTTGCGGGATGTCGTCCGGGTCCGTGTCCACGTGGTGGTCGTTCCCGTATCCGTCGGGCGCTCGGTTGCCGCTTGCGAACCACTCGTGGAAGGAGTCGGCGAAGTCGGACTGGCCACGTTTGCCTGATCCGCCCGCCTCGCGGTACCAGAAGAGGAAGTCCGGTTCGTGATCGACGCAGAGCAACACTTCCGAGAGAGGCTCGCCGTAGACGATCTGTGCGGTGTTGGAGTCGGCCCGATCCTCGGTTTCGAGCCAGCAAGCGTCGCATGGATCGCCGATGATTTCACCGAGTCGAACGAGTCGATCTCGCGTTTCCTCGTCGAGTTCCTCGAGCGGTCGCATGGAGCCATCAGGAGTGAAAATTTCCTCCTCGTCGAAGCGCCACCCCCGGAGTGCGATCGAGACCTTGCCCATGCGTTCCCCTGGGCACTGCACCGGCTTAAGCCCGTTCGTCCGGGTCGAACGCCATAGATGGTGGACGTTCCTGCCGAGAGCGAATCGCTTTACCGCGGGTCTCCCGAAGGATTTTCTCATGCGAACGGTAGACGCCGCCGGGCTCGCAATCGGCGACGATCATCCGCCGCGGATCATGGGCGTCCTCAACGTGTCCCAGGAGTCGCCATACGATCCGAGCGTGTTCGCCGACCCTGGTGCAGCAGCCGAATACGTCGACGAGGAACTCATCGACGAGGGTGCCGACATCGTCGACGTCGGCCTCGAGTCCGCGAACAAGCGCTTCGAGGTGCTCTCGGCCGAGGCGGAACTCGAACGACTCGAAACCGCCGCGGCGGCTATCGAGTCCACCACGGGCGACGCCGTGTTCTCCATCGAAACGCGCTACCACGAGGTGGCGGAGGCGGCACTCGATCGTGGATTCGACATGGTCAACGACATCTGCGGGTTTGCCGACCCCTCGATGCCAACAGTGTGTGCCGAATACGACGTCGCCGTCGTCAAGATGGCGTCACCGCCGGACCTGACCCGCCCCGGTGCGATCGCCGACGTCGACGACATCTACGAGGCTCTGGCCCGAAACGGGTTCACCGAAAAGACGATCCTGGATCCGGCATTTGGGGGCTGGTCGGAGGCCAAGACGACGGACGTGGATCGCGAGACGTTCCACCGCCTCCGGGAGTTTCGGGGGTACGCTCGCCCCCTCCTCGTCTCGATTAACCGCAAAAACTTCCTCCGCGAGATTGCCGACCGATCGACCGAGGAGGCGCTTCCCGTATCGCTAGCAGCGACCGCACAGGCGGTAGAACGGGGAGCCCACGTCGTCAGAACCCACGACGTAGCGGCAACTCGCGACGCGGCGCTCGTGGGTCGAGCGTTCACCAGGGACCGAATCGCCGACCGGAATCGCGGCGTCGAGGAACTCGACGTGACCGCCGACGGCGAATTCGCCAGACATCTCGCTCGTGTGACTGGCACCGAGAATCACCCAGCCGTATCGACACACGTCTTCGAACTGTCGCTTTCCCCGGAGAGGGAAACCCTGCTCGAACGACGAGCGGCTGGTACCGGCGTCCGCGTCTTTCGGTGCGACGGGGTGCTCCTCGTCGGGACGGCGAGCGCGTTCGAATCGCTGTTGGTGAGGGTCCGAGACGCTCCCGAACCTGTTCGAAACGCGATCGAGGCCCTGTGTGCGGCGGTTTCGTTTGACGAGTGACGGTCGCGAGACGTACGAACACGGGAAAGCTTATGCCAGATCATGCAAAATCCTCGGGTGGACGCCCGGAGGGCATACTGGGTAGGGGTACTCGGAGCCCGCTGGGCCCATTCTTCAACTCGCGTAGAGGAATCGCCAGCCAATGCACACCGAATACATGCCATTCGAGACCTGGGAGCCCGTCTACGAGCTGATCCTATCCGATTTCGGGTACGATCGGGAAGCCGACGAACGAGCCCGGGATCTCCTGGCCGAGTTTCTGGATTCCGACAAGGTTCGTTCCGTTACGGACATGTGTTTCGAGGGGACCGTGGCTGTGTGTGGAGCCGGGCCATCGCTTGCTGGGGAACTGGGCCTCGCACGGACGGCGGATCACGTAGTAGCTGCGTCGACGGCCGTCGACGTCCTCCGCGATGCCGGCGTGGGCGTTGACTGTATGGTCACCGATCTGGACAAGAACCCCGACACAGCCCGCGATCTTGCGGCGGCCGGTACGACAGTCGCCGTTCACGCGCACGGGGACAATACCTTGGCTATTCGCGAGACGGTACCGACGTTCGAGCAATCGGCAGTCCTCCCGACGACGCAGGCACGCCCACGTGCCCCCGTCGAGAATCACGGAGGATTCACCGACGGTGACCGGGCCGCATTTCTCGCCCACGCTGCCGGAGCGGATCGGCTTCGGTTTCCAGGCTGGGACTTCGACGATTCCACTGTCGGGCGGTCGAAGGCCCGAAAACTCCAGTGGGCCGAACGTCTCCTCCGTTGGCTCGAGATCAGGAGAGAGGAGAGGTTCGGCGTCCTCGACGGACGTCGAGATCGAATCGACCTGCCCTGGGTGTCCTGACCGGCGGTATCGGTCCGCAGATCGCCTCCGTATCGACCACCGTCTGCGACACCGGGGCCCTCCCCTCGGTGAATTCGACCCGTTTAAATTTGCCAGCACACAACCCTCGGTAGATGCTCTCGTCCGTCTCGATTCACCGTCTCGCGTTCGACCTTCCGTTTCCCCCAAATACGGCCTACGCGTACCTGCTTCCGACCGACGAACCGGTGTTGATCGACGCCGGTGCTCTCGGCGATTCCGCATGGGACGAACTCGAGGCAGGCCTCGGTGCGGCCGGGTTCGAGCCGTCCGACGTCGACCACCTTTTCGTGACCCACCCGCACACCGATCACGCGGGCCAGGTTTCGAGACTTCTTGACGTGGCAGATCCAACACTGTACACGCCGATCGGGGTTCGCGAGCGACTCCTTCGGGACAGCGACGAACTCGCAGCGACCGTCCGAACGAACTCCAGGGCCGCAGGACTGCCCAACCCCGAGGATGAGGTCGACGACGCCGTGGGGTCGCTCGAACGCAACCGAGGACTCCTCCCGCCCGACGAAATCGACGTCGAACTCGAGTTCGGCGAACCCATACAGGCCGGCGGGGTGACCATCGAACCGATTCACGCACCGGGCCACCAGCAGAATCAGGCCGCGTTTCTCGTCGACGATCTCCTGTTTGCGGGCGACGCGATCGCGGAGCCGTTCCGTCCTGCCGCACTCCACGTCGGTCTGGGTCGCGGGTGTCGCGATGCGATTGACGCGTTCTACGGAACGCTCGATCGGTTGGCCGCCCTCGACGTGGATCGGGTCTATCCCGGACACGGGCCCATATTCGACGACCTCGGTGCTGCCGTCGAGGAATCTCGGGACGATCTCGACGAACTCGTCGCGTTGTCCCGCGACACCCTGTCGGATATCGCCCCGGCAACCGCCTACGAGGTCACGGAAGTTCGGACCGACGATCCACGGCGCATCGGCTTCGAAATCTACGAAACCGTCGGGGCGTTGGCCCGTCTCGAGCGGCAGGGCGTCGTCAACTCGTCGATGGACGACGGCGTTCGGCGCTACGAATAGTGGCGGGTGAGAGGTCCGGATTTTTCGGCGACCGACCGCGGCAGCTTTAAGCCCGTTCGACCATCCCCTGCGACTATGACTCACGACTGTGCGTTTCTCTCGACGGTGCTCGAGGAGGGACAGTACTCGTTCGAGGACGCAGCCCGGGAGAATCACGAAGCCGACTTCGGCGGCGCGGACGACGCCGTGGTACCCGATGCCGTCTGCTGGCCGGAATCGACGACGGACGTTGTCGCGGTACTCGAAGCGGCGAACGAACGTGAGGTGCCGGTGACACCCTTTGCGGCCGGAACCTCCCTCGAGGGAAACGCCGTCCCCGCCTTCGCGGGCGTGAGCATGGATCTCACGAAGATGAACGACTTGATCGAGATTCGCCCGGAGGACTTCCAGATCGACGTCCAACCGGGCATCCTCGGCTCGGCAATCGACGAGGCGGTCGCGGATAGCGGGATGTTTTTCCCGCCGTTGCCCTCCTCGGGCGACATCTCGACGATCGGTGGAATGATCGCGAACGACGCCTCCGGAATGAAGACCGTCAGGTACGGCGAAATAGCGGACTGGGTCCTCGAACTCGAGGTCGTACTCGCCGACGGATCGGTCATTACCGTCGGGTCGAAAGCCATCAAGACTTCCTCTGGATACAACGTGAAGGACTTGGTGATCGGCAGCGAGGGAACCCTTGGTGTGGTCACCCGGGCTACGCTCGAACTCGAAGGCATCCCCGAGCAGATCCGGGGTGGGCGAGCGGTGTTCTCAACCCTCGACGACGCGGCCGAGGCCATTTACGACGCCGTCCGGTCCGGTCTCGACGTGGCGAAGATCGAACTCATCGACGACATCGCCGCCGAGATGGCCAATGAGTATCTGGACTCCGGCCTCCCGGATGCACCCATGATCTTCCTCGAGTTCCACGCGAACCACGGGATCGAAGAGGAGATCGCGTTCTGTCGAAGCATTTTCGAAGACCACGACGTCGAGCGATTCGAAACTGCCGGCGAGGACCGGATGGCCGAACTCTGGGAGGCGCGCCGTGAGCTCGCTTTCGCCGTAGGGGAGTACGATCCCAACCTGGTTTCGATCCATCCAGGGGACGTCACCGTCCCGATCAGCCGATATCCGGACATCGTACGGCTGGCCAAGGAACTCGGAGCGGAACACGACATCCTGGTTCCTTGCTTCGGCCACGCCGGCGACGGCAACGTCCACTACACGGTGATGGTCGACCCTTCCGACGAAGAAATGGTCGCCGCAGGCGAGGAAATCTACCGGACAGTGGTCGAACGCGCCATCGAGTGGGGTGGAACCGCGACGGGCGAACACGGCATCGGCCTTGGCAAGCGCGAATATCTCGAACTCGAACACGGCGTCGAGGGCGTCGAGCTAATGCGACGGCTCAAGGCCGCCTTCGATCCGAACGACATTCTCAACCCCGGAAAGATATTCCCCGAAACCGTCGAGGCGGGGGGCCGGGTTCGACTACCGAGGGGCGACTGAAGCTGGGTTCGACGATTAATAAATGGATGAGGCCGAGTTCGTCGTTTGATGGACCTGAGGTCTGTTCGACGACTGATCCGCGACCGGATATTCCCGGTAGACGTAGCTTTTTGGGATCTCGGTCCAAGATGTGGGATACCATGGAATACGAAGTGGTACAACTTGAGGACGTCCCGATCAGAGACCTATCGGATGTCGAGGAACTGCCGCCCGACCTCAATATCAGGCCGGTCGGCGAGGCACTCGGTGCGGAGAATATGGCCGTGACGGTGTGGTATTTCGAGCCGGGCGAGGAAATCCAGTACCACGCACACGCAGAGCAGGAAGAACTGTTCTTCGTTCTCGAGGGCGAGTTCTCGCTAAAACTCGGCCGCTCCGGAGAGGAAGAATACAGAGAAGTCGGTCCGGGTGCCTTCTGGGTCGCCGCCCCGAAGATTGGTCACGGACACCGATACATCGGCGACGATCAGGGGGCCGTTCTCGCGTTCGGAGCGCCACCGGTCGAGGATCCAGGACTCGATCCACACTCGCTCGAGTGAGAGGAACGAACGGAGGTTAGTCGCTTGCGGTCCCAATCGACTGGGCGGCCGTGATCGACGCAACCCGATCCTCCTTGTCCTTGGTCAGGTTCGGCGAATCTTTGTCGTAAACAGATTTCCTGCAGCGACAAACTGGAATATGTACGTATTCCACAGGCCTTCTACCGGCACGGTTTTCGACTGAATCTAATATTAGATTATACTGAATCTAAATTTAGACCCATCAAATATTAATACGTATTAGTCTAATCGGGCAGTGTGAGAGACCGAAACGCCGTCGAAAGAATTGCATATGCCCTCGATGGATTACGATAACGCGGCAAACGTCACGAAACGACTCGAAGAACGACTCGTCGAGTCCCTGGGTGGACATCGGAACGTCGACCGGCGAACGGTACTCGGTGGTCTCGGTGTGGCCGGGAGCGCAGCCCTGGGACTCGGGAACGCCCGAGCAGATGACGGTGCCGTCCACGACGACGAAGACCAACACGGCAACTTCGGTGCCGTCGACGAATATCGGAATACGAACTTTGACCCTCACAAGTTCCTGACGACGTTCAATACCGGAGCGGACGGGCAAGATGCCGTCCCGCAGCGAGTGTACGAAGAGAATGGACGGACCGTTAGGGAGTTCGAACTCAACGCCGTCGACACGACGATTTCGATCGCCCCGGGCGTCGAGTTCGAAGCGTGGGCATTCAACGGGCAGGTCCCCGGACCGACAGTTCGCGCCGTCGAGGGGGATCTCGTGCGAATCGAGTTCAGAAACCTCGGCCAACACGCCCACACGATCCATCCGCACCTGAAGAATCTCGATCCGGCCATGGATGGGACGCCACAGAACGGCCCCGGGGTACTTGAGACGGGAGAGTCGTTCACGTACGAGTGGATCGCCCAGCCCGCCGGTGTACATTTCTACCACTGTCACTCGCTCCCGCTGAAAGAACACATCCATCGCGGGCTTTACGGGACGATAATCGTCGACCCCGATCCCGAACGTGTCCGAGATTCCCCGGGAGAGTACGTGATCGCTCACCCGAGCCAGATCACGAATGCGATGCGTGAGGACCTAGTCGAGGAAGCCAGGTCACGAAACCACGAGTATGCCGAAAACAACGACGTCAACGAGATGGTGATGGTGATGAACTCCTTCGACACCGACTTCGACGGCGAGAATGAGGTGTACGCCGCGAACACGCGAGCCTTCGCGTACGGTGTCGGGGAGACCGACGCCAGAGGACGCTGGCGGGCGGGCGAGACGAAACGACCGATTCAGGTCGACCGGAATCGACGACAACGGGTGTATCTCGTCAACGCAACGGAGTTCGACGCAATCAATTCATTTCACACGCACTCGCAGTTTTTCGATTACTATGACCACGGGACGACGCTCCTGCCGACGAGCAAAACCGTCGATACGATCATGCAGACCCAGGCCCAGCGCGGCATTATCGAATTGGATTACGCCGACCACCAGCCTGGGCTGTATATGTTCCACGCACACCAGTCCGAGTTCGCCGAACTCGGCTGGATGAGCTTCTTCGAGGTGGTCTAAGTGACGGATTCGACCCGAGATCCGACAACGGATGGTGGGATAACTGCCGCCACAGAGAGTGTCACGCCGCTCGGACTCCCACGATGGGTCGCAGCCGTACTGCCCATCGTGTTGCTCGTACTCGTCCTCGGCGTGTTTGCGTTCACGTCGCCGCTTTCCGGTCTCGAAAGTGGCGAACCGCTCCCCGACGTGACGGTCAGCCACGCCACGTTGCCCAGTGACGACACGGTCGTCCTTCACGTGACGAACAACGGTCCCGAGGAGGTTACCATCTCCCAGGTGCTCGTCGACGAGGCCTACTGGAACTTCCAGGTCGAGGGAGCCGGTGGTGACACGACACTCGATCCCCGGGAGAGTGCCCGCGTCGTTATCCCATATCACTGGAACCCCGGCTGGGACCTGGCAATTGACCTCGTACTTGCTGATGGAGCCACGATCGGTCACTCCATCGAAGCTCCCCAACAATTGCCCGGATTCACTGGAGACGTTCTGTGGACGCTCGCACTCGTCGGTCTGTTCGTCGGGGTAATCCCGGTCGTCCTTGGAATGTTGTGGTTCCCGTTCCTCCGGACGATGAGCGACCGGGCATTACACGCAGTCCTCCTGTTTGCGGCAGGGGTCCTCGGCTTTCTCGCGTTCGATGCGGGGTTCGAGGCCTTCGAACTTGCCGAGCGAATCCCGGGGGCCTTCGAGGGGAATCTGCTCGTCGTCTCCGGCATCCTCGGAGCGCTGCTACTCGTACAGGCGATTAGCTCGTGGCGTCAGGGACGCGTCGCTGCCGGTGACAGCCGCGCGAGTAGCGGACTCTGGATTGCATATCTGGTTGCCCTCGGGATCGGTCTCCACAATCTCGCCGAGGGACTCGCCATCGGTAGCTCGTTCGCGCTCGGTCGCGTGTCGCTGGGTGCATTTCTGGTCATCGGGTTCATGCTCCACAACGTAACCGAGGGGCCCGCGGTCGTCGCCCCGGTTGCCCGCGACGAGCGACCCGCATTGTGGCACTTTGCCGCGCTGGGACTCCTCGCCGGAGCGCCCGTCATCCTGGGTGGATGGATCGGCAGTCTCGCGTACTCGCCCACGGTCGGTGCATTCTTCCTCGCGATCGGCGTCGGTGCGATCGTTCAGGTCGACTGGGAGATCGCAGGGATGGTCCGTGCCGCCGAGGGTCGCGTGGCAAGCGCCACGAATCTCGTCGCCTTTCTTTTCGGATTCGGCGTCATGTACGCGACGGATCTTTTCGTGGTTCTTTGAGATGGATCGCCCGTCTTCTCCCGGACCACCATCAGACACGTTCTGTACGCACCGGACATTCCTACGATTCAGCAGCGTGGCAGTTACGACGTGTGGATTGGCCGGGTGTGTGAACCGGTCGTCGACGGACCGACACATCACCATGACTGACGACTTTGGATTCGATCCAGAGACCAAGACGATCGAACTCGGACGGACCGTGATGTGGCGGAACACGAGCGACGTGGGCCATACGGTCACGGCCTACGGAGAGACGATTTCTGATGGGGCTTCCTACTTCGCAAGCGGCGGCTTCGAATCCGAACGGACGGCAAGAACGAACGTGACGGCGGGGTTGATCCCTCCAGGTGGTGAATTCGAACACACGTTCGACGAGCCTGGAACCTACGAGTACTACTGCGTTCCCCACGAGAGTTCGGGGATGGTCGGGGCGGTACGGGTCGAGTAGTCCAGAGACGAGGTTCTCCACAGAGGTCCGATGCGCACTCACAGTTGATCGGATTTAATCCAGTCGGAGACGAATCTGGGTGTCAGGAAGTCTGGTTCGAGCGTGACGATCAATTCACGTGTTTTCGAGTCAGCGATGAACGCGGATTCCGACGTGGGCACCGACGACCAATTTCATTTGTCAGGGCTACTCTGACTCCTCTTGGACGCGCTCGCGTGCGCTCTCGTTGTTTTGTTAGCAATATCGGCGACGGCGCACTCGGTGAGTTCACTCCCGGACGTGAGCTCGGCCATCACTTCGAGTGTCTCGATTTTTTCCTGGATGGCCTGTCGGATAACCTCACTCCAGTTGATATCCGGATGTTGTTTCATTCGGTCTTGAGGTCGTCGTCGACATTGACCGTAATACTGGACATATCAGAAACTATGTTTACACAGATAATTGTGTCTTCGAGTTAGAACAAAGTAGCAGAACTGACCGGTAGCTTCGCGATGTTATCTCTCATCAAGATTGGGCGGGTACTAGAGCGGAGTTAATGGAGCTCATTTAAAGCGGAATAGAATTTGGTCCTCCGGCTGCACACCGACTCTACCTGTACGAGGAGAATCCCTCAAAAACGAATGTAACACTCCTCTTTGAGGCTGGAGCTCTTAAAGCGGGTGTTTTTTTATTACCTACTCTCTCGCTGCTCCACTTTGTTCAACTCGATCAGGAGTCGAAAGATGGCCTTGACGAGGTTCGCGTCGACGTCGAAATTTTTCGCGTTGGCCCCTGCCCGCTCCATGACGGCTTCCTCCTGCGACTCGTCGGTCGTTGGCAGGCCTCGCTCTCGTTTTACCTCCGCGATCGAATCCGCCACGTAGGTCCGTTGGGCGATCAGTTCGACGATTTCGTGGTCGATGCTCCGTATCTCGTCGCGGAGTTCCTCGAGACTCATATCGTCCGAGCTCCGCTGTTCTGTGTTGTCGTCAGCCATGTGTGTCCGTTGCGTCGATTCCAGCGATCAAAAAGCGCCTCGAGTACCGGCCGATCGCCGACGGCGGTGTAGCTGGGCCCGGTGCCCGAAAGCGAGGCCGCCGCCTCTGGTAGCGCCTCGAGGAGGGGTTCGCTCGGGTACCCGAGCGCTGCACAGAAGGCGAATCCGTTGATCGACATCGCGCGCTCGTAGTCGCCGTCGGAAGCGAGTTCGTAAACAACGTCGGCTATCGGAGCGATCCGCGAACAGCGGTCGACGTCGGCGTCGACCGAAAACGCCCGCTCGTCTGGGGTGTACACGAGGATGTCCCACTCCGGTTCGTCGCGTCGGAGGAGTTCGTCTTCGGTGTTGTCGGTGACGGTAACGCCTCCGAGCATCGACGCCGAGGCGTCGTCGAAGGCGCCCGTCACGGTGACTCCGACGTCGCGAGCCGCGGTCACGCCGAGTCGACACGCGTCTTCGCGGTCCATCGACGCATCAAGGGCATCGAGGGCCGCGAGCACCGTCGCGTTCGCGGCGGCGCTCGAAGATTTCAACCCGGACGCCATTGGGACGTCGCTTTCGGTTCGAACGTGGCCACCTTCGCCGTCGCCGAACCGGTCGACAACGAGTTCGACGCACCGTTCGATTAGCCGCGTGTCGGCATCCGGTGCATCGGGGATTTCTCCTGTCACGGCGTCCGTTTCGTCGAACTCGACGGTGGCGGTCGTGTACGCGTCGATGGCGAACGCCGAGCCGTACCCGTTCGACAGGGCGTTCAACACCGTCCCCGCAGCCGGGGCGGTCGCGCGGCCTTCCATCACTTCGGTTTCTTGGGTGCGACTACAAAGCCGTGGCGATTGGGCGGACAAGACGCTTTTGCCGGTGGGGGACCAACCGCGAGTATGAGCCAGCGGAGCGACGTTTCGCCCGATACGTTACCGATCTCTCTCGAGCCCGAAGGCGTCGAGGTCAGGTACGCCGACGACCGATCGGTCTTCTACCACGGCGTTCCCGAACGTCGGGCCGAATCCGTGATGTGCGGTCCCGGCAGGGAGGTGCACGTGCTGGTGACGTCTCCCGACGAGACCGAGGGCGTCATGGTGTACGTCAACGACCGAACGACGCACGACGACATTCTAGAATCGACGGGCGTCGGTCGTGTGATTCTCGAGCGTGGCGAACGAACCTCGCTGTTTCCGGGCGTCGAAGCCACGAACCACGGCTACCGGATCGAGGTCGAGGCGGATCCCGAAACCGCGCTAGGTCGGGTGTTCGTCTTCGCCGAAGACGAGATGAGCGAGGTGGCATACGAGCTCGTGTCCGAACCTGAAGCCGACGACGGCCGGTCCGACCAGGGGTCGGAGACCTGATCATGCCGTTGCGAAAACCCTGGAAACCGATGGAACGGGCAACCATCGGGTCGGTTCCCGATCGGTATGGCGTCTACGAACTCGGTGACGGGGAGGGGACCGTTCTCGCCGTCGACCACGGACCGTTGCGAGATAGCCTGAAGGAAGCGCTCGCCTACGGTGACGGCGAGGCCATCCGCTGGACGGTCACGCAGTCGAAGGCACAGGCCGAGGAGTTAGTCGAAGAACACAGACGAAGACTGTAACTGGACGGCAGACAGCTCGGGGCCTACTGGATGTAACTCGGGTCTTCGGCGTCACAATTTTCCTCGTGCTGTTCGGCGTCGGAGCGGTCGTCGAAGAGGAGCCCGCATTTCTCACACTCGTACCACGTTGTCCCGTCACGCTCGGTGGTCACGACCATGATAGATAATCCGGTCGCGTGACGTATAGTCGTTTCTCCCACATCGATGCCACCCGTTTGGCGTTCGACCCTCGTCCGTCTACTTCTCTCGGAGAAAGTTCCTTTAGGACGGGTCGCCAGTGACGGGTATGGACGGGATTCACGATCTCGGCGGAATGGACGGCTTCGGCCCGGTGCCCTACTCGAATCCCACTGAGACGTTCCACGAAAGGTGGCACGGCGAGATGTACGCCGCCTTGCTCGCGACGCTCGGAAACGGGATCTCCCCGATCGACCGGTTCCGTCACAGCATCGAACGAATGCCCCCGGACCTGTATCTCGAATCCGCGTACTACGATCGATGGGTCACCGCGATCACCCGCCTGTACGTAGAATCGGGACTTGTCGATCCCGAGACGTTCGCAGAACGGACGCAGGCGATCGAAGCTGACGGGTTCGACGCAACCGAGGTCGGCGACGCGACGCCCGTGGACCTGTCGTCTTACACCTGGGTCGACCAGAAACCGGACACCGACACCGGTTCAGCGGAACCCGCATTCGAGGTCGGCGATCGCGTCGTGGTCCGAAACGATCATCCCGAGGGTCACACCAGGAGTCCACGGTACGCTCGTCGAGCGTGCGGCGAAATCGAGGACGATCGTGGGCTCGAACCATTTCCCGACGCGCGTGCCCACGGTCGAGACGAGTCCAAACGGCTCTATCGGGTCGCCTTCGAGGGTCGCGAACTCTGGGGCGAAGACGCCGAACCGGGGCTGTCTGTCACTCTCGACCTCTGGGAACCCTACCTTCGCCCTGCCGACAGCACTAACTAAACCGCACGAAAGGAACGACCATGGACGACGATCACAATCTCCTCGCAGACGGCAGTGGCACCCTCGACGGCGATGGTCCAGACGACGGAAATGCCTTCGACGTCGACGACCACGCCCGACGACACGATCCCGAGTCTCGTGCCCGAGCACTTCAGTCGCTGCTCGTGGAGAAGGGAATACTTTCCGCGGAGGCCGTCGATGACGTCATCGCCACGTACGAACACGATATCGGCCCCCTGAATGGGGCCCGTGTGGTCGCCCGCGCCTGGACCGATCCGGACTATCGGGAGTGGCTGCTCGAAGACGGTATGGAGGCCGCGGCTGACGTCGTCGACGTCGACGGCGACGCCGTGGAGATCGAAATCGTCCAGAACGGTCCCGAGGTGCACCACCTCGTCGTATGTACGCTGTGTTCGTGTTACCCTTGGGCGTTGCTCGGCCTACCGCCGACGTGGTACAAGACGCCGGCCTATCGATCGCGGGCGGTAAAGGAACCCCGGACGCTCCTCCGGGAAGAGTTCAACACCGATCTCCCCGAGGACGTCGAGATCCAGGTCCACGACAGCACCTCCGAGATCCGGTACATGGTTCTTCCGCAGCGGCCGCCGGAGTCTGCCGATGCGACGGAGGACGAACTCGTCGAGTACGTGACACGGGATTCGATGATCGGCGTCGAACGGCTGGGAGGCGACGCCTGAAATGGCACTGGATTCCGGGGAAGACCCAGATGACGCCGATGGCGACAACGCCAAGCTCCCGGGACTCGACGTCGAGGATCGCCCGGTCTTCGATGCCCCCTGGCAGGCCAGGGCGTTCGCCGTCGCGGTCGCGCTTTCCGGGGACGATACCTACGAATGGTCCACGTTCCAGGAACGACTCGTCGCGGAGATCGACCGACGGGCTGAGCCGGAGGTTCCTGTCGACGCGACTGCCTCTGAGGAAATATACTACCGCCAGTGGCTTGCCGCACTCGAACGGCTCCTGGTCGCAGATGGAGTTATCGACCCCGGCGAACTCGACGAGAGAGCGACGGACTTCACCGACGGTGAACGCGACGCCTCCGAGTGGGTCGACGGCGACCGGGACCACGAGCACGCGCACGGCCTCGGTCACAGCCATACGCACGGATCTGGTGACAGCCACACGCACGAACATCATCCGGGGTGAGTGCGCCGTTTGCGGCTTGCAGAACGCGCGTCCGGTCCCCTTGGAGAACTGAATCGTCAGCAGTCACGTCGACACAATCGACGATATTGCACCTCGGTCGGTATCCTCGAATTCTAGCGTGCGAGCCGCACCGTCATCCTTTTTCGATGGCCACGCACAGGTACCTGCATGACAGACCGGGGCCCACTGTACGCCGTTTCCCCGCTGGATGGCCGCTACGCTCGATATACGGAGCCATTGACGGCATACGCCAGCGAGGCCGCGCTCATGCGAGCCCGCGTCGAGGTCGAGGTCGAGTATCTGCTCGCACTGAGTGATCTCGACGCCACGCCGATTACGATCGCCGAGGCGGAGCGTTCCGATCTCCGGAGCCGCTACGAGACGTTCGACGCCGACGACGCCGCAATCCTCAAGCAACTCGAGACACGGGGCTACGGAGCGTACGAGGCCACCAACCACGACGTCAAAGCTGTGGAATATTTCGTCCGGATGGATCTCGACCCCGAACTCGAACCCTGGGTGCACTTCGGGCTGACGAGCGAGGACGTGAACAACCTCGCCCAGCGACTCCTCCTCGGTGGGGCGATCGAGGACGTACTGCTGCCGGCGATCCGGGACATCAGGGACATGCTCGCTGCCGAGGCTCGCGAGTACCGCGACCGTCCGATGCTCGCCCGTACGCACGGACAGCCCGCGACGCCGACGACGTACGGCAAGGAACTCGCGGTCTATGCGGCCCGACTCGAGAGCGCTATCGAACGTATCGAAACTACGGTGAACGACCTCGCCGGAAAGCTCGCGGGTGCGTCGGGGACGTACGCCGCCCACGTCGTCGCTTATCCGGACGTCGACTGGCGAGCGTTTTCGGCAGAATTCGTACGCAGTCTCGGACTCGACCACCTCGCACTAACTACCCAGGTCAATCCCTGTGACGATCTCGCGGCGGTATTCGACGCGCTCAGGGGTGCGAACAACGTCCTTCGAGATCTCGACGTGGACATGTGGCTCTACGTCTCCGATCGCTATCTCCGGCAGTCTGCAGCATCCGGCGAGACCGGTTCGTCTACGATGCCACACAAGGTCAATCCGATCGACTTCGAAAACAGCGAGGGCAACCTCGAGAAGGCAAACAGCGACCTGCATTTTCTCGGGGAGTACGTAACGACGTCCCGGCTCCAGCGCGACCTTTCGGATTCGACCGTAAAGCGCAACATCGGGGCCGCACTCGCGCACTGTCTCATCGGATACCGAAAGACGGCTGCCGGACTCGAGTCGGTCGCTCCCGACGAAGCGGTCATGCGGGACGAGCTCGCGGCGAACCCCGAGGTTATCGGCGAGGCAGTCCAGACCATCCTTCGACGGGAAGGCGATACTGGGGCCTACGAGCGAATCAAGGACTTGACCAGGGGAAGCCGAACCAGCCTCGAGGCATTCCGGGACCTCTTCGACGACCTGGATATCGACGAGTCCGTCCGAAAGGAACTCCGAGAACTGACGCCGGTCGAGTACACGGGCCTCGGGGACGAACTCGTCGACGAACTGGACGAACATCGAACCGACGAGTCGTAGGATACTCCTCGACTAGCGAGCCACGGTACCGTCGGCAGAACCGTTACACAAATAGATTCTGGCAGGTGCTACCGCTACTGTCTCCCGGCGGCTTCGTCTTCCAGCCGCGTGAGATCCTCGAAGGTCTCCCGCCGGCGAGTGATGCGAGCGACGCCGTCCTCCAGCGATACCTCCGCCGGTCGAGGCTGGGAGTGGAACTGGCTTGCCAGGTCGATACCGTACGCACCCACGTTGCCGATGGCGAGCACGTCGCCTCGCTCCGGGCGTGGAATCGGCCGATCCGTACAGAAGACGTCAGCGCTCGTACACAGCGGTCCGCCGACGCTCGATTCGACGGGTTCGCGATGGTCACCAGAGATGTTCCGCACGTGGTGATAGGAGTCGAACATCGCTGGTCGGATCATCGAGGTCAGGCCGGCATCGACGCCCACGACACGGGTCCCTGGCGTCTCCTTGATGGTGTTCACTCGTGTCAGGAGTACTCCGGCGTCAGCGACGATGTATCGACCTGGTTCCAGTGCGAGCCGGGCGTCGACGTGGCTCGTGGCTTCGCGAACCCGCTCGGCAACGATCTTGATGTCGAGCGGGTCCTCGTCTGGCCGGTATGGAACGCCGAACCCACCGCCAATATCGAGGAATTCGAGGTCGCCGACCGTTTCCGCGAGATCGGCTACTGTCCGGATCGCCCGGACGTGATCGTCGAGGTCGTCCGCGAGAACGCCGCTACCGACGTGGGCATGCAGCCCCACCACGTCGAACCGCTCCCTGGCTTTTTCGACGACGTCGGGGACCGAGTCGGCGGGAATGCCGAACTTGGCATCCTTTCCGGTGGCCACCTTCTCGTGGTGGCCGGTCCCGATCCCGGGATTGACGCGAATCGCCAGTCGACCGTCGAAGCCACGATCGGCCAGTCGATCAAGCGTCATCGTGGCCCCCGCCGTGATCGTAAGTTCGGGTGTGTCTTCCCAGAGATCGACCGCGTACGCGAGGTCTCGATCCGGCGGATTCACTGCCGTATACTGGAGATCCTCGGGAGAAATGCCGGCCTTCAGGGCACGGTGGAGTTCGCCGGCCGCCGCACATTCGACATCGGCACCGGCTTCGGAAAGCGTCTCGATGACCGCCCGCCCGGTGTTTGCCTTCGCTGCATACATCACGTGGGCCGAGTCGAAGGCCGCATCGAAGCGGGCGAAGTTCTCGCGGACACGATCGAGATCCATGGCGTACAGCGGGGTATCGTACGTCTCGGCGAGTTCGACCAGCCGATCGCCATCCCACGCCGAGAGGCGGCGGACGGCCGGCGAGGAAACGATACTCATTACTGGTGAAGGGAGGCGACGGCTAACAAGCGTTCCGTTCGCGAATGGATCCCGCGGGTTCAGTCGTCGGCAGTCGCCGCCGAACCGCCGACGGCTGCGTCCGGCACGATCCCGTCCTCGGTCCAGCCGCGGACCTCGTAATATCGGTCGAGCCCGTCGTTGAAGCCTGCGAGTTCGTATGGGAGGTCGTCGTCCGCGTCCCGGTCGAATCCGCGGTGATTGTTGAAGGCTCGTTCTAGTTCGACGACGGTGCCGCCGACCTCCTGCAGCGTTTCCCAGTCGGCGTCGAACAGCGACTCGAACCGTTCCTGGGTCATCACGTCACGCGAGAACCGACAGACGACGCCACAGTCCTCGAGCGCTCGGGTGTTTTCGGCCTCAACGAGCTGTTCTGCCTTCTCGGGCGAGACGCCAGTTGGATCGAAGGCATCCTCGGCGGGAACGAGGGGGTACTCGTAGGCGTAGAACGTGCCATACATGTGATCTGCGCCGCGGTTCGAGGTCGCGAATCCGAGTCCCTGGCCGTTGAGGGCCCGGCCGTCGTGGGCGGGGAATTCCATCCCCTTGGCGGTCCAGTTCTCGACGCCGAGTTTTTCGTGACAGCGATCGACGCCCTCGGCGAGGAGGTCGCCGATGCCCTCCCGGTAGCCAATCTTGTCGACGAGTTCGTGGACGAGGTCGGAGTTGCCGAACTCGTCCTCGCTCGCCAGATACGCGGCAATCGTATCGCCGGCAGAGATCGTATCCACGCCCAGGCGGTCACACCGTTCGTTCGAGTGCATTACCGATACGATGTCGTCGATGGCGCAGTTACCACCGAAGGACATGATGGTCTCGTACTCCGGCCCTTCAGTCTCCAACCCCGATTCCTCGTCGCGGGTTGGGAGCTTGCACGCGTACGCACACGCAGAGCAGGTCCCTTTCTTGTACTTCTTCGACTCGACCACGTCGCCGTTGATCTTCGGCGCACCCTCGAAGGACTGCTCGCTGAAGTATCGCGTGGGAAAGGCCTCCATCGCGTTCCCCAGGTCGACGACCGAAGACGTTCCCTGCCGTCGCATAACCGAATCCGAGGTGGCCGCGTCGCGGTGAATCTCGCTTGAGACGTCCGGGAACTCTACGTCCGGCGAGAAGTCCCCATCGAAGGTGACGACCTTCACGTTCTTGGCTCCCAGGACGGCTCCGAGTCCGCCCCGGCCGAATGCCCTCGATTCGCTCGTCATGATGCAGGCGAACCGAACCAGGTTTTCGCCCGCCGGCCCGATACACATCGTGTGCTCGGACTGGAGGTCGTGTTCGCGATCGGCCCAGTCAATGATGTCCGGTGTTTCGGCCTGCTCGAGTTCTGGTACCTCCTCGAAGGTGACGCCGTCCTCCCTGACGTGGAGTGCGAGGAGTTCGTCACTTTCGCCGACGATTTCGACGGCGGCAGCTCCCGTTGCAGCGAAATTGCGCGAGAGGAAGCCTCCCGCGTTCGAGGATAGTAATCCGCCGGTGAGCGGCGAGATCCCGGTGACGTTCATCCGGCCCGTGAAGCTCATTTGAGACTGTTGCATGGGGCCTGTCGTCACGTAGAGGCGATTGTCCGGGCCGAGCGGATCCGCGTCCGTGGGGATCCGATCGACCGCGAGTTTCGTGGCGACACCCCGTCCACCGATGAAGGTTTCCAGGACGTCGTCGATCGATTCCTCCGTCGTGGTTCGGTCGTCCACGTCGATCGTGAGTAACGAACCGGATGCGTGTCGCATTGTCGAATAGGGGGGAGCCGACGACCTTAATTGTACGCCCCTGGGGGAGCACAACCCACTTGTCCCCCCGGCCCCGAGGTGTAGTTGAATGGGCTTTGGAAGCTACGACGAATCCGATCAACCGGATCAAAACGTCGAGATCGAAGACGACGGTGGCGAGAACGTCCACGAAAACGATTACGACGGCGAAATGAGCTTCGATTCGGATACCTCGACCGACGAACTGCTGGATCAGTTCGCAGAGATGCGCGAAGAGTAATCGCGACAGGGTAAACGGTTCACTACGTCGGGTCGCACCGTCGATTTTCTAGAAGCTTCATTTACGTGCTTCGAGCGGCGCGTTCTCATCCCTCTTCGTCCCGTTTTCGACCACTATTCACTCCTCTAGGTCGGCCAATTGCGTGCCGATTCCCTCCGGCCACCCGGGCGGTCGTTCGGCACTCGGTTCGGCATATTCGCGTTTGAGGACCATCGGCGACCGTTCGAGCGAGAGTACCTTGTCGCCGTCCTGGTTGTAGGCCCGGAGGTCGGTGGTGACGATGCCAACGTGCTCTCTGGATTCGCTCTCTCGCTTGGCCGTCACCTCTGACTCGGCGAAGATGGTATCGCCGTGGAAGACGGGACCGAGGTGGCGCACGTCGTCGTAGCCCAGATTCGCCGTGGCGTTGGCGCTCACGTCGACAACGCTCATGCCCACCGCAAGGGCGATGACGAACGTGCCGTTGACGAGTCGCTCGCCGAACTCGGTTTCGGCGGCGTAGGCCTCGTTGAAGTGCATCGGGTTGGTGTTCATCGTAATGTTCGTAAACCAGACGTCGTCGGTCTCGGTTACCGTCCGGCCGTAGGGATGTTTGTAAACGTCGCCGACATCGAAGTCCTCGAAGTAGCGTCCTTGCCAACCTGTCTTGAGTTGTCGGGTGGATCCTTCGGTCATGCGTTCGTCCTGTATCGGATCCGTTGGAATGTGGTGTTTATGGTCGATGCGGCGATAGGTCCGGTGCCGTCTTTGATAGCACCGATTTTGTCTCCGATTGCGACGTTGGTGTCTTCCAATCGCGCTACTCCTCCTTCGATCGGCATCGAATCCGCCGAATCGATTTCGGGTGGGTCCACTCCTTTTCCTACGAAGTGGTGTGTCGACTGGCGAACACGATCCGACAACTCGCCCAGAGACGGCGATCCACACCGGGTCGCAATCACTTGAGGGGCGTATTTCCGAGGAGCGATCCGAGGGTTGGCGTCCCGAAGTGGCGCCGGAATTCACGTTCTCCCTGTCCCACGACGAGGGGTACCAGGCTCATGCCCAATACCACCATCCATCCGTCGAGACCGATGGGAGCGGTACTCAGTGCAAGCGAGATACCTGGCAGGTAGACCGATCCGACGAGAATCAGCGTCGAGAGGCCTAGCGCACCCCACACGTATGCGTTCTCGGTCACCTCGTTCCTAAGGATGCCGGAGGTAATCTCCCGGACGTTGAAGACATGCCATAGTTGGGCGAACGCGAGCGTGAGAAACGAAATCGTGACGGCTTCGTCGGTCTCCATCCCGCCAGCGTACATGCCGCCGGCGATGACGAACGCACCGATCGTCGCGACCGAAATCAGGACGCCGTAGAATCCCAGTTCGGTCCAGTTGGTCCGGGTCATGATCGGTTCGTCGGGATCCCTCGGGGGCCGATCCATGATGTCGTCGCTTCCCTCACAGGCACCGAGGGCGAACGCCGGGAAGATGTCGGTCACGACGTTGAGAAAGAGAATTTGCAGGGGAAGCAGGGGCAACGGAAAGCCCAGCAACGCTGCAAACAGGATGGCCAGGAGTTCGCTGAGATTGCAGGACATCAGATACAACACGAACTTGCGGATATTCGTGAAGATGACTCGACCTTCCCGGATGGCGTGATAGATGCTCTCGAAGTTATCGTCCCGGAGGATCATGTCCGATGCCTCCTGGGCGACCTGCGTCCCTCGCTGGCCCATGGCCACGCCGATGTCGGCGCTCTTCAGTGCCGGCGCGTCGTTGACCCCGTCCCCGGTCATCGCGACGATCGAGCCTGCGGACTGGTGCAGATCGATCAGATCGAGTTTGTTATCAGGGGCGACTCTCGCGAAGACGGACGCGTGCACGAACCGGTTTCGGTCCTCTCGAGAGAGGGCTCCCGGATCGTCGAGTTCGTCACCCTGGACGACCTCGACGTCGTCCTCGCCCACCAGTCCGACACGCTGGGCGATGTTCCGTGCCGTCCCCGCGTGATCGCCGGTCACCATGACGACTCGGAGGCCGGCGTCCTGACACCGCTGAATCGTCGACCTGACTTCTTCACGTGGCGGATCGATGAACCCGACCAGTCCGATCAACGAGAGGTCTTCGTACGGGTCCTCGGTGGTATCGTCCACCGTTTTCCGGGCGAGTGCGAGGACGCGCAACCCGTCTTCGGCCATGCGGTCATTCTTGTCGAGCCAGGCCTCCCGATCGTTCGCCGAAAGCGTCTCGGTTCCGTCACCTGTCACGACCCCGGTGGACGATTCGAGAACCGCTTCGGGCGCTCCTTTCACGGCAACCCTGTATCGATCGCCCACTTCGTGGTACGTGGCCATCATCTTGACCGATGGGTCGAAAGCGACCTCCCGACGTTCCGGCATGTCGTCGAGGAGTTCGTCTCGATCGAGACCACGTTCCGATCCAGCGACCAGGAGCGCGACTTCCATGGGATCTCCGGTCCCGTCCATATCCCCATCGTCATCGGTTACGGAGGCGTTGTTACAGAGCACGCCCGTTTCGAGTGCTGCACACAGCGGCGATTCCCGTGGTCCGTCTCCCTCTAGAGAGTCGTCCGGGGAGGTTGCGGAGGTGTCGATATCGGTGCCGGTGAGGTCGATGGTACCGGCCGCCAGTTCGAAGGTGGCCACGGTCATCTCGTTCTCTGTCAGCGTCCCCGTCTTGTCCGTGCAGATGATTGTGGTGGAGCCGAGCGTCTCGACGGACGCGAGGTCGGTGATCAACGCGTTGCGTTGTGCCATTCGTCGCATCCCCCGCGCGAGAACCAGCGTGGCGACAATGGGGAGTCCCTCCGGCACGGTGGCAATAGCCAGCGCGATCGCGGTTTCGACCATCAGAAACAGCTCCTGGCCTCTTAGCCACCCGGACACCAGGACGATGGTCGCGACCACGAGTAGGAATGGTACAAGCTTGTGGCCCAGTTCGTCGAGTTTCACCTGCAACGGCGTCTGTTCCTCGGCCGCCGCCTGGAGCGAGGCCGAAATCTCCCCCAGTTCCGTATCGGGCCCCGTTTCGACGACGATCGCGTCCGTACTTCCGCGGGTCAGGTACGTCCCCTTGTAGAGCATGTTTTCCCGCTCGGCGAGGGGGACTTCCGCCTCGAGAGTCTCGGAAGTCTTCCCGACGGGAACCGATTCGCCGGTGAGCGCGGACTCGTCGACCTGGAGGCGGGAGGGATCGAGGATGCGAAGGTCCGCCGGGACGATGTCGCCAGCCTCGAGGACCACGACGTCGCCCGGAACGAGTTCCTCTGCTGGAATCTCGCGAACCTCCCCCTCCCGACGGACTCGGGTTTCGACCTCGGTCATCTCCTGGAGGCTCTCCATCGAACTTAGCGCACGACTTTCGGTTACGAACCCAATTGCGCCGTTGATGACGAGAACGGCGAAAATGGCGACCGCTTCGACGGTATCGCCAAGCAGGAATGCAGCCACGCCCGCGACCGCGAGCAAGAGAATGATGACGCTCTTGAACTGGTCGGCCAAGATCTCGTACCAGCGTCGCCGTTCGGCCTCGTGTAGCTCGTTGGGACCGTACTGCTCGAGTCGGCGTTTGACCTCGGTATCGCTCAACCCTTCGTCTTTCGAGACCTCCGCCCGGGCGAGAACGTCGCTCGCCGACTGTGCCCACGGTCGTCGATCGTCGTTTTCCTCTCCTGACATTGCGTACCCGTCGTCCGGCTTCGCGTCACCGGACGCACCCGAAATCGATGCGTCCGACGTCCTCGTTTTGCTGTCGCTCGCTCGACTGTTACTTCGCTCGTGGTGCGCACACGGACCCGTCTGGAATCGCCGGAACCGTGCACATACGCGCCCGTTCAATCCCACGTGAGTTAACTGTTCGTCGTCGGTCACGGCACCGCGACGGATCCGGTCTCCATCCGTTAGTCAATTGGTACCGGCCCTCCAAGGGGCGGTATGGACCCGACCGTTCAGGTGTTCGAGGCCGATGCGACCCCCATCCAGCGTGGCCTGTACGACGACGTCCGGACGACGTTTCGCGCGCCGATTGTCAACTCGATCTGGCGCACGCTCGTCGCCCACGAGCCAGAACTCACGCGGTACGTGTGGGGCCAGATAAAGCCGGTTTTCGAGACCCGCGAATTCGCCGCCTTCACCGTGGCCTTCAGGGACCGTGTGCTCGCGGCTGCCGGATCCGATCTCCCACTGTACGATCCCGGTGACGTCGAGCTCGATCCCGCAGATTTCACCGAGTTGCGGGGGCAGCTCGCCACCTTCGACGTCGTCGCGCCCCGACTCGCCGTGCTGTTTTGTCTGCTCAATCGGCGGCTCAACGAGGTTCCGGTCGGGACCGATGTCGAGGGTGCAGCCGCAACCGAGCCGTTCCCGGAATGGCTCGATCGGGACCGTGGACGCCCGCCGTCGATGCTCTCACAGGAGGCTGCCCGGGACGTCGTTCCCGACGACCTTGCCTCGTCGTTTGGCGCCATGGTGCCGAGCATTTACCGCTGTCTCGCCCAGTGGCCACCGTATCTCGAGCAAGCGACGAGGGACCTGCGACCGGTCTTCGAGTCGGCTGCGTTCGAGGACGTCGGCACCGTGGCGTTCGACCTCGCGGAAACCTACCTGGATCGAATCCCCTACACCCCGCGGGTCGATCCGGACGGCCTCGTCGACGCCGGTGCGGACGTGGTGACCGTGGCGGAATTGCGCGACCTGCTCGAGACGTTTCGAGCCGGTGGCGAGTCGATCTTGTCCTTGCTCCACGTGTATGCTGCGACTGTTGGTGCGGAGGGTGAACGAGAGGGGTTGGTGTTTGGGTGAGGGGATAGGTTGAGTATTTAACTGGGGACTCCCCCACCGTGCCAGTTCGCTCCCTTCGGTCGCTTCACGGGCACGGTGGGATTCGAACCCACGACCATCGGATTAGAAGTCCGACGCTCTGTCCGAGCTGAGCTACGTGCCCTTACCAGCCGTATCAGTGGCACACCCAAAAGGGATACGGGTTTCCCGGTGAGAACAAAGCCGTTAAGCGCGCTTCCTCACTACCCGTACTCGAATGCGAGTCATCGGAACCGTCGGCCTAGCCGGCAGCGGCAAGGGCGAGTTTGCGACCGTCGCCGAGGAACTCGACATCCCCGTCGTGACGATGGGCGACGTCATCCGCAAGGCGTGCCGCGACCGCGGCCTCGATCCTGCGGACCACCACGGCGACGTCGCCCGCGCCCTCCGCGACGAGGACGGCCCGGCCGCTATCGCCGAGCGATCACTTCCCCTTATCGAATCCGAACTCGAGACTGCGGACACCGTCCTCGTCGACGGCATCCGATCCGACGTCGAAATCGACGTCTTCGAAGAGCGGTTCGGCGACGACTTCACGCTCGTGAGCATCACCGCCCCGTTCGAGGTCCGCGCGGAACGCCTCGAAGAACGCGGCCGCGACGAGACCGACGGCAGGGAGGGGCTCCGATCCCGCGACGAACGCGAACGCGAGTTCGGCCTGGACGAGGCGATGGATCGCGCCGACCGAATGATTGAGAACACAGAATCACTCCAGTCGTTTCGCGACCAGGTTTATGAGGTTCTTACATCTTGATCTACCGCAACGACGTCCAGATAACGGTTCCCGTCAACCCCACGGAGGTGACGGATCGCGTCGCCGACGCGATTCGGAACCTCTTCCCCGAGGCGGAGATCGAATCGCTCCCCGGTGAGTTGATCGCGAAGACGCACAGCCTCGAACACCTCTCCGAGCGGCTCCACGAACAGGCCATCCTCGATACGGCTCGCGGGCAGTTCTTTGCGAACCGGCAGGGGAACACCTTCTCGTTCGATTTGAAAAAGCAGGCCGCCTTCGAGGGACGGGTCAACTTTGTCGTAGGCTCTCCGAGCGAGCTCGGCGACCTCCACGTCCGGGTGACCGTCGAGGAACCCGACGTCGACGCTTTTATCGATCACATCGCACCACCGACCGAGGACGGCCGCCCGATCGAGTGACGGATCTGGGTCGCGTGCCGCACCATATAAGCAACGGGCCACCCTACCCGGCGTATGAAGATCTACACCGGTCGCGGCGACGAGGGGATGACTGATCTCCGCGACATGACCCGGGTGTCGAAGACGAGTGCCAGAATCGAGGCCTACGGAACCGTCGACGAACTCAACAGCGTTGTGGGGTCGGTCCGACCGTCGGGCTACGATGACGTCGACGAGAAGCTCGCCGCCGTACAGAATCACCTCCACGTGATCCAGGCGGAGTTCGCCACCCCCGAACCCGAAGGGGACGACCCTCGGATCGGCGAGGACGACGTCGACCAGCTCGAGGCGTGGATGGACACCTACGATGACGAACTGGAACCGCTCACGAATTTCATCCTTCCCGGCGGGAGCGACGCGGGGGCAGCGCTCCACCTCGCCCGTTCGGTCAGTCGACGCGCCGAGCGACGTGCGGTGGCACTCGCCGCGGAGGAACCGGTCTCTGAGGCCGCCGTCGCGTATTTAAACCGACTCTCGGACGCGCTGTTCGTGTGGGCCCGCGTCGTCAACGCGCGCGACGGCGTCCCCGAGGAAGCTCCGTCGTACTGAACCCCGGATTGGAACGCCTCTCGACCGCGTGGCTCGGGCCGTTTTCCCACCAATTCCTGTATCGATGGCGGTCAATCGTTTTATGCCCCGTCGGCTCCCGGACTGACGCATGCAGCGAGTAGACGTCGCCGTGGTGGGTGGCGGGCCGGCAGGGTCGTCGGCCGGGCACGCCGCCGCGACCGAGGGAGCCGACACGGTCGTGATTGAAAAGGGCGTCCCTCGCGCGGACCGTGACGGGCTCGGGCCGGATTCGACCGACGCGGCCGGAATTCTCGACTACTGGGTCGACATCATGAACCTCGACGAACCGATCCCAGAGCGGGTCAAACACCAGGAACTGGCCGCGGCCGAGTTTATCGGCCCGGATGAGACCCTCACCATACGGGAGTCGGGGATCGAATCGTCTTATCCAAACTTCGGGTTCACGGTCCACCGGGCCCGGTTCGACGACTGGCTCAGGGAGCGTGCTGAATTGGCCGGAGCCGCGTATCGCGTCGGTGACGCGGTGGGTGAGGTCGAGTCGGACCTCACGGGCCGGCCGTCCCACCAGCTCACGCTACGGGATGGGTCCGAAATCGAGACGAAGCACCTAATCCTCGCTGACGGGCCCCAGCGTACAATCACCGGGCGAATCCTCGAACGCTGGCTCGACGACTCCCAGATGTCGCGGCTGGCGTCCAACCGCGCGAACCACATCGCCTACCAGGAGTATCGTCGCATGCCCGAGGAACTATTCGAGGCCGACCGGCTCAAGTTCTGGTGGGGCTACATGCCGGGTCACACGGCTTATCCTTGGATCTTCCCCAACGACGACCCTGTGGCTCGCATCGGGCTCACCATGCCGATCGGGATGGACATCGACGAAGTCGAGAATCGCGAAGCCTACAGGCTCTTGCGTCCCGAGGACGAGTCAATCCCCAATGGGGCTACCTACATTCGCCGGCTTATCGAAACGGTCTATCCCGGGTACGACATCGACGACTTCCCGCTCCTGGAGGATCGTGGCAAACGAGGCGGTACGGAAACCTATCCAATATCCTCAACCCATCCGATCGAATCGCCGACGGCAGCCAACGTAGCGATCGCTGGCGGGGCGATGGCGGCCACCAGTGCGTTTCACGAAGGTGGCGACCACGTCGCCATCAGGACGGGACAACTCGCCGGCCGACTTGCTGCCCAGGAGTCGATCGACGCCTACAACCTCGAGTGGCATCGTGCCATTGGCGACGAGGTCCGTCGAAACCTCGTCTTTGCCGACATGGTCCGGGGATACGGTCCAGACGACTGGAACCGGGTATTCGCTCTCGTTAATCGTTTGCAGGACAATGACGGGTTCACTCCGAGGCAGGCGGCCTATTCCGGATACTCGGGATTGAAGCTGTTCGCGGAATATGTCTGGCGGAAGGTTCGTTACCGAGGGAACCGGTACGTCCAGATCCGCGAGGACGAGTACGCGATCTGATCGTTCGAGCGACAATTCTTCGAACTCGCCACGTTCTCAATCGGATTCGGCAGCCATTCGCGGGTGGGTTTGCGCGATATTGAGGGGGTCGGTACTCTCGGCTCCAAGGACGAGGCGGACGAACTGTCCCACGTTCGTGAGGAGCTTGTTTTCTGCCTTCCGGAGGTGCTCTTCATAGGTGGAGCGAGCGACGGCGGTCTGCTGGGCGAGTTTACTCACCGACGTCCGTCGGGGTTGTTCGTAGTATCCCGAATCGAGCGCGAGCTGGAGTGCAGCCAGCTGCCGGTCGGTCAAGCCGTCGAAGAGCTGGTCGACTGGCGCGAGGAGACTGTGGGGAATCTGTGATTCCTCGATACCGGTCTTCGAAACGACCTCGATGTTGCGGTTTGCATCCAGGTCGTCGTGGAGCGCTCTGATGTTCTCCTCTTCGAAGGCGATAACGGTGTAGTGCTCCCAGCCCTGTCGGTGGACCGTCGGTGGCTGGTAGAGACAGTTGTGCGCTTCAATTCGCTCGATGATCGAATCCTCCAGCGTACACTGACACGACTGGAGGACGACGTGGAGTCCAGACTCCGTGTCGGCTTTGTGAAGCACCGTACCGAGTTTCTCGACGTCTTCGACCAACTGGTCAGCGGGAGCGTTTTTGGAGGAAACTTCGAGCACCTGGCAGTCACTCAGGTACCATTCCCGAATGGAGAGATCCGGATACTGCTCCGAGAGGTCCCGGTAGGGGCATTCGTGACCGAGGCGGAAGGTCGCCTGGTAGAAACTCATGCGAACTGGTTGTTACTCGATTCGAATAGGCCTACCGGTTATAGCTCGCAGTAGTCATAAAGGGAACACGAACCTGGAATACTATAGAATGACGACGATCGAACCGGAGACGCTCGCAGAACAGATACAACGCGACTCGCCCTACATCCTCGACATTCGCCACGAGGAGGAGTATACGGACTGGAACATCCCGGGCAGCGTCAACATCGACGTCTACGATCAACTCGACGCCGATCCGGAACTGGCAAAACCGGCACTCTCGGAGATCCCCTCGGACGAGGAGGTAGTCACCGTGTGTGCCGCCGGAGTCCTCTCACAGGATGCCACCACGGTGCTCGAGGATCTCGGCTACGACGTGAAAACACTCGTAGACGGCATGAACGGTTGGAGTCGCGTCCATCGATCTGCCGAGGTGGAGGTCGACGTCGAGGGAACGCTCGTACAGGTTACCCGTCCCGGGAAGGGATGTCTCTCCTACGTCCTGGTGTCGGACGGCGAGGCCGCTGTGTTCGATCCCTCACAGTACGTTTCGGAGTACGTGGCGATTCTCGAAGAATACGACGCGTCCCTCGTCGGTGTGTTCGACACCCACGCCCACGCAGACCACCTCTCCGGCGGTCGCGAACTCGCAGATGCCCACGACGTCCAGTATTTCCTCCACCCTGACGACGCGCTGGGGATCGACGCGACGGACGTCGAAGACGAAGATGTTCATACCATCGGCGAGGTGGAGGTCACCGTCGTTCACACCCCCGGCCACAGCGAAGGTGGCGTGACCTATTCGATCGAAGGAGACGCGCTCCTGACGGGCGATACGCTGTTTCACGAGAGCGTCGGACGGGTCGAACTCGGCGTCGAAGCCGGGATCGAAGATACATCCATCGAGGAGAACGCGGCGACCCTCTATGAGAGTCTCCAACGGATTCGAGACCGAGCAGCGGATCCACTAATCCTGCCATCACACGATCCCGGATCGCCGGAGCCTCCCGTCGCGGTCCGGTTGCAGGAGGTCGTAGAACGGAACGCCGATCTGGACCGGGACCGCGACGAATTCGTCTCGATTCTCGCATCCGACGTGCCCGACCATCCCCCCAACTTCCAGCGCGTCAAGGCAGTAAACGTGGGGCGTGAGACCGTCGACGAATCGGACCGAGCCTCGATCGAACTGGGACCCAACCGATGTGCGGCGGAATGAGCGGCGAGGCTTCTTATCAGCAGGGAATCGCACGGAACTGGCGACAGTTCCTCCTGCAGATCGCGACGGTCTTTGCAGTCGGGCTCACGATGGGCGCAGAACGAAACGTCGTCCCTATCATGGGCGAGGAACTCTTCGGTGTCCAGTCGTTTCTCGTAATCGGGTCCTTTGTCGTGAGCTTCGGTATCGTCAAGGCGGTTTTGAACCTCTACTCCGGGAAGTGGGCCGACGTCTATGGCCGTCGTCCCATTCTCATTATCGGCTGGCTGTCGGCGATCCCGATCCCGTTTATTCTCATCTTCGCTCCCTCGTGGTCGTGGGTCGCCGTCGGTAACGTGCTCCTCGGCGTCAACCAAGGGATCGCCTGGAGCATGAGCATGATCTCGAAAATCGAACTCGCCGGACCGGGCGAGCGGGGCTTGGCGGCCGGAATCGACGAGGCGTTTGGCTACACCGGGGTTGCGATCGGCGCGTGGCTGACCGGAGTGATTGCCGCAAATTACAGCCTGCGCCCGGAACCCTTCTACTTCCTCGCAGTCGTCATCGTGCTTGCGTTGTTGATCGCCGTGTTCCTGATCGAGGAGACGCTCCCGTACGCGAAGGCAGAAGCCGCCGCCCACGACGCCGATTCCGGGGAGTCTGAACACGACGAGTCGGGGGGACAGACGAACGATCCCGATCCCGATCTAGAATCCGACGGGGGTGAAACTCGCGACGAGGCGGATCTCACCTTCGTCGAAATCGTCAAACGGGCGACCTACGGAGACCGAACGTTATTCACCGCGGCACAGGCAGGTCACGTGGAGAATTTCGTGGATACCCTCGTCTGGATTGGGTTTCCTCTGTTCCTCCTCACGCAGGGGCTCGATACGGCCCAGATTGGTGTCGTCGTCGGCGCCCACAGCGCGGCGTACTTCCTCCAGATATACACGGGCAGACTCGGCGATCGGATCGGCAGGAAACCCCCGATCGTGGCCGGGTTCTTCCTGGCCGGGGCCGGGGTGCTCGGTATGATGTTCGTCGATGGCTATTACGCCTGGATCGTCCTGTCGGCTATTGCCGGCGTGGGCATGGCGCTACACTACCCGAACCTGATCTCCGTGGCCAGCGACGCGGCGCATCCGCTGTGGCGGTCGACTGGTCTGGGCGTCTACCGGCTGTGGCGCGACCTAGGCTATGCAGTTGGTGCGATCCTCATCGGCCTCTCGATGGACCTGCTGTCGATCGAGGCGGCCTTTTATGGAACCGCGATCGCGATGTTCCTCTCCGGGGGGCTCGTCCTCTTCGCCATGGAGGAGACACATCCCGAATTCGGAACGCACGAACGATCCGGTATCGACGTTTCGGAGTGATCGGTGAGTGGGGATCGATCGACACCGATGTTCGATCAGATGGGTTTCCCTTCGAAACGCGTGCCCGGTCGAAAGACGATTATCACTGCGGTTCATATTTCTACATGCGTACCCCTGTCCCCGACCGAGTAGCCCCACGGGCAGCAATGACGGATCGGAGAACCCGGGTGCGCCACATGCGACTTGCCGCAACGGTCACTGCCGTTTCGGCACACGGGAACCATCGTGTTCCCCACAATCGGCGGCCGCAAAGCGGTCGCCCGCCCGGCACGAGGGTTAGCCGACCGACCATGGCACGCCGCCTGGAGTGACGTCGGACGTTAGTGTTCCGGGCGTACATTTTAAATGGCTTACTAGAATTATTTATAAATAATATGTATAGCATCGGCTACAATCTATTGTCGAGGTCGGTTTTCCCGAAGTAAGCTGGCATACTACTGTAAGGCTGGAAAATTGCTGCTGATGAAGAGCATAAAACGATGTCTGCTGGGTTGTTTTCCCCATGGTGATCGATTCGTATCGGAATCAAAGTACGCCTCGTGGTATCAACATTTGCGATCCCCTGGGCCACAGACGGACGCGAGAGCATCCGGGGAAGCCTTTAGTACATCTAATACAAAACAGTACATACATATGCCAATCAGTGCTGATCGGTTCGAGGAGATCGATAACGGCGAGGGACAACCAAGACCCGAGACGAATGCTGCCAAGATACTCGAATTTCTTGAAGAGCATGCACACGAGGCGTTCACTCAAACCGAGATCGCAGAGGCGACCAAGGTCAAGCGTGGCTCGGTCGGACCGACGCTGGTGCGGCTTCGGGAACGCGGACGAGTAGACCACAGAGGACAGTACTGGCGAATCAGTGATCACGATCGGAGCGTCGACGCTGCAACGATTCATGCGAGTGAAGTCGCAGCAAGTCACGAAGAAGCGCCGTTCGAGTACGACGAGTGGCAGCAGTACGCGGCCGATCCGCGTGAACAGCGTGAGTGACTCCTATAAGAAGGGGGATGTCTTCTGGGCTCCCGATCCTTTCAGACAGGGATCGAATCCTCGACTCTGGTTAATTCTGGCCGCAGAGCAGCTACCGTATCCCGGCGAGGAGTACGTTTGTGCTGCACTCACGACGAGCAACCTTCCGGCAAACCACGAGGTCGGAGATGCGTGGATTACAGGCCGAAACCCTGATAAGGCATCATATTGTTCTCCATGGGTTATTGGAACGGTCAAACACCGTGCCGTAGCGAATCCACAGGGACGAATCACGACGGAGTTCACCGATCAAATAATTACTCAGTGTAAAGCGGTTCTTGACGGGTCTTGGGAGCTCTCGGAGTAGATCAGGACACCGTGTGCTCGACTCATTATACTTCCACCGAGCCTACTGGTAGCTTTTCGCCCGGTAATGTTCCGGGCGTACATTTTTGTCCGTTCGTCTGTCGTAGAAACCGATTCGACGCTAACAGTTCGCTATCCGAAATGAACGTCTTTCTCCCCTGGGCGAAGATCATCGGATACGAAATAATTACGCCGGTTCCGCATGTACCTAGTTTCCGTGTCGGGGTCACATCGAACGTATCGCATACAGTTGACGAAAATGTTATATAATATGTGCTATATGTCTATATGAGTATGAGACATACTGCTGCGTCGTTCCTGTTTCAGCACCGCAAACTACTGTTCGTGGGAATTACCCTGATGCTGTTTCTGGTGATCGGGGCCGGCGAAGTGGTCGCTCAAGTCCCTCCAGAGATTCCCGTCTGCGAGGTACAGCAATCGCCAGTCGATCCAACTTCACCCGACTTCCCGGGCCGGGTCCCCGAGGAGAACACCTGCTGAGACCCGCTCGGCATTCCTCGTGTTTCTGCGCCGATAGAAACGTCCACGACAGTTTTCGCTTGACGTTTCAGTCAATCCGTTTTTCGGGTGATGTGTCCCGAATACAGCATGAATATCGAATTACGAGAACCTCGAGACTGGTTAGGTATCCTCGAAACGTACTGATTTGTTTTCCAATGACCGGGTTACCATCGTGCAGAAGATACTTGCTGCCTACCTCGGAATTCAGGCGTATGTCGTCGCCCTCCATTATCCAACGATTTAAACCTCACTCGGTCCCGCTGGTGTTATTCGCGATTGTAGCCATCGCTGCCCTCATCGTCCCACCACTTGTGCTGGGTGAAGCAACCTCGAGAACGTATGCGCTGACGGCAGCCGTGTTCATCCTCGCTATCGGCTCGGTTTTTCCGTACGCACTTCTCGTTGCGGTCGGAACCCTTCCACTCCTGTACACCGGTTACGCAAGTTACGCGGCACCGCAGACATCGGCGACATTACAGACATCCCCGAAGACTCCCTACTCGTTTTCCCCAACCTCAGCGCTCCGACACGTCGTCGCTGGCGTCGTATATGCACTCGAGGCGGCCGCCGTCGGTGCCGTGGGAATGGGTGCCCAGATAGCAGTGGGGAGTGGCCCCACAGCGGTGCCAGCGATTTTTCAGCCCTCGTTTCTGTTCCTCGGTGGCACGACCGTTGGGGTTGCCTTTTTCGGGCTCCAGCTGTGGCGATACGACACTCCCCTGCGCACGCTCGACCGACAGACTATCCTCGGAACGGCGGTGCTCGGGGGACTAGTGGCCTTATCGCCGGTCGTCGCGTTCTGGATTTTTAACACCACCTGATAACCGATTTCCACGCCGATTGTCTCCGTTGACTGGGGATAGAGCTTGGTCGATGCTCGCGGGATGTTCGAGGTGTATCACTCGTAGGGAACCGTCGCTTCCAGCTCGTCTCATTCGAGTGATTTCTTGCTATCACCCGGTTTCCGTGTACCGATAGCGTGTTTCCATCTTCATCGAGCCCGGGACTGGATTCTCAATTGGAGTGATCACGAAAACTGCCTCACGTGGCAGAAGCCTCCAACAGCACCTGCGCTTCGCTCACTTCGAATGTCACATTCGAATAACCATTTTAGTGGGCCCCTATAAGAACCAGTATGCAATCACCTCGTCTTGAAACCCCCATCATGGAGTCTCATTCATGGTAAACGTAGCTATCGCGCTTGGGCAACTGCTCACCGCCCTCGTTTTGGTGGTGCTAAACGGGTTCTTCGTCGCGTCGGAGTTCGCGTTCGTTCGGATACGGTCAACGTCCGTCGATCGCCTCGTAGAAGAGAGTCGGACCGGCTCAGCAGCGTTAGAGGAGGCGGTGGCGAACCTTGACGATTACCTCGCGGTAACCCAACTTGGAATAACGATCGCATCTCTGGGACTGGGGTGGGTTGGCGAACCCGCTGTTGCATCGCTCATCGAGCCGGTTCTGGAACCACTCCTCCCGGAAACAGTCATCCATCTGGTCTCCTTCGCCATCGGATTTAGTATCATCACGTTTCTCCACGTCGTCTTCGGGGAACTCGCGCCCAAGACGATCGCCATCGCGCGCGCCGAACGGCTTTCGCTATTCGTCGCGCCACCGATGAAAGTCTTCTACTACCTATTTTATCCCGGCCTCGTGGTGTTCAATGGGACGGCCAACGCGTTCACCCGACTGCTCGGCGTCCCTCCGGCTTCAGAAACGGACGAAACCCTCGAGGAACGAGAAATACGGCGCGTCCTTACTCGATCAGGCAAAGCGGGCCACGTCGAGATGGCGGAGGTCGAGATGATAGAACGCGTGTTCGACCTCGACGATACCGTCGTACGGGAGGTGATGGTCCCGCGTCCGGACGTGGTGTCTGTCTCGACGGATACCTCGATGTCGGAGCTTCGATCGACCGTCCTTGATGCCGGCCACACGCGGTATCCAGTGGTCGAATCCGAAGACAGCGATCAAGTGGTCGGGTTCGTCGACGTCAAGGACGTCTTGCGCGCAGGACTCGAGGAGGACGAGAGCATCGAGACGGCGGGCGAGCTCGTCCGAGAGATACTCGTAGTCCCGGAGACGACGACGGTCAACGACGTGCTGTTGTCATTTCGCGACGAGCGCCAGCAGATGGCCGCGGTAATTGACGAATGGGGCGTCTTCGAGGGTCTCGTAACCGTCGAAGACGTGGTCGAGGCAATCGTCGGTGACCTCCGCGACGAATTCGACACGGATGCTCGAGAACCGTCGATACGCCGCCACGACGGCGAGACGTACGACGTCGACGGGAGCGTTTCGATTGCTTCCGTCAACGATACCCTGGGGATGGAGTTCGAGAGCGAGGGATTCGACACGATCGCCGGCCTCGTCCTCGAGCGGCTCGACCGCGCTCCGGAAGTCGGCGATCGAATCCATGAAGACGATCACGATATCGAGGTTACGAGCGTCAACGGGGCACGCATATCCAGGGTTCGAATACACCGCTCCGGGGAACGATCAACCTGATTGAGGACCGGCTGCACCCGTCCCGTCCAGTCAGGGCCTCGATCGCTGGACTAGCCAGTCGAGTAATGGCCGAATGCAGACTTGCTCACTCGGAGACGATCCCGTACTGGATTCCCGACCAGTCATCGATTTCGAATCGATACCCCTCGACACCTCGCATGGGACGGGCGGAACTGAACAGATCGGAGTGCCAGGCGTTCTCCATCGTCTCAAGCAATTCGTCCCAGTCTTCGTCGGCGACCGGGGAGATGTCCCCCGTGCAACTGACGCTTTGCCACTCGTGCATGGAGTCGGCACGGTGGACGAGAAATCTCGCACGCCGATTCTCGTCGATGAGGGTTTCCTTACGGCTTTCGGTACCGAACAAGAGGAACACGAAATACAGGGTCGATTTCCCATCGAAGCCGAACGACAGGGGGACGAGATACGGAACGCCATCGTCCTGGATTCCGAGAACACCGACGCCCTGTTGGGTGAGGAACGTCCGGATCCCATCGTCCTCCATCGAATTCATGCCGGATTCGGTAATTGCTCCAATGGACATATGAAAACATACGCGTTTCACACACTTAATGGTAAACGAGCGTCGAAAAATCTGATTCAGAACACGGCGAAGCGACGATCGAAACGTTTCCTGGAGGGCCGGCCGTTGATCGATGTGCGTCAGCTGCGGAACCGCGAATGTTTGCAGTGGTCCAATTGGACTTCCCGCGGTGTGTTTCTACTCGAATTGGTATCGGGCTCGATTACTCGCTTGATCCCGTTTCGATCGGGGCCCGGATGGTGTTGCCCCATTCGGTCCAGGAGCCGTCGTAATTTTCCACGTCCTCGAAGCCGAGCAGTTCGTGGAGGACGTACCACTCGATCGACGACCGCTCGCCGACCCGGCAGTACGTGATGACCGACTGGTCCGGGGTGACTCCGACGTCCTCGTAGAGTTTCCGGAGATCGTCCGGATCCTTGAACGTTCCGTCCTCTTTGAGCACCGACGTCGTCGGAACGTTTTTCGCTCCCGGGATGTGTCCGCCTCGCTGGGCGGTCTCCTGGAGTCCTTCTGGCGCGATCACTTCGCCGGTGAACTCTTCAGGAGATCGCACGTCCACGAGCGGAATGCCGGATTCGACGGCCTGCTCGACATCACTCCGGTAGGCCCGGATGCTTTCGAACGGCCCGCGAGCGGTGTACTCGCTCGCGGCGAAGGTCGGCACGTCGGTGGTCAACGGGTAGTCGTTTGCGACCCAGTAGGGTTTCCCACCGTCGATGATCCGAACGGCCCGGTGTCCGAAGTACTTGTACTCCCAGTAGGCGAACAGTGCGAACCAGTTTGGGACGCGACCGCCGCCGTAGAGAACCACTGTCGAGTCCTCGGTGATGCCTGCCTCCGAATTCAACCGCTCGAATTGCTCTTTGTCGAGAATGTCGCGAGTGGTCTCGTCGCTGAGGTCCGCATCCCAGTCGAAAAACGTCGCGCCCGGGATGTGACCCTCTTCGTAGGGCGTGTAGTCCGAGTCGGCCGTGACCGTGGGATTGTTCACTTCGAGTAATCGATACTCCGGATCGTCCGCTTGGAACTCGTCGAGGTGGTCTTCGACCCAGTCCGCTGAAACGAGCGTTTCGGTGTCCGTCATGCACCTCTATATCCGGGGGTTGCCCGGATAAGGCTGTTATAAACGGCTAGTATGGACTCTGTCTGTGACGCAATGTGCCGGGTTTTCGGGGCGTCTATCGCCTGATATGTGGACGATGATACCGTTTTTGTCCCCGAACGGAGGCCATGCCGTGGGTGCCTTCTGACGGTAATATTTACCTGTTTTCCACACGGCTACCACCCTCACATCCCGTCCGATTTTCGGCTCCGGTAGGGGTAACACCAGGTTTCCCGTCAACGAATTGGTCGTCTGGAGCCCTCCTCGAGTCCCTCAATCACGATTGAATTCTCTGAACTCTCGACAATACTCCACGAATCTCTCCTGATGCGCGCTCGGGAACGTCCCGCGAACGCTTATATATTATATTGTATTTCGGGATATGAAAAGTTGTACCAGGCAGCCCTCTTCCCACAGGGTGACCGAAAGCGTCGTCGTGAAACCGCTACCCGACGACTGCCAAAGGTAGAGATTTCTGGGCGTCACGAGCCCCTGAGGACAATGATCGGGTCGAAGCAGCCTCCGTAAAGTGTCTCGAACAGGATCCACACGATTATCTCACCGCTTGTAACCACTCGATAACGACAGCAGCTCCACCGACGATGGTACTGATAGCGGCGTGTGTTCGCAATCGATCCTGAAACAGGTGGATGGTCCCGCCGATTGCGCTATCAGTTGGGCAGGATTCGCCTTGGTAATACCCCAGACAGGAGGTCGACGACGTGGTGCGCGAAGACGCTGGCTGCCACGCCGAAGAGCAACCCGCGAATTGCCGTTGGAGGAGCGATACCGACGGGTAGCGTGATCAATCCCTCGGCGGCAGCGGGAAGAAGAAACGCGGCGATGGATCGTCCTCGATCCACGAGCCGACGCACCGCGGCGTAGCTCGCAGGTGCTTTGTAGGGGACCAGTGCGACGCCGACCATTCGTTCGCCGACGCACTCTACGATGTGCCCCGGTATCGACAGTGACGTGATCTCCCGCGTCTCGGATCGCCTTCCCAGATCGAACGGGATGTGGCGGGGGTTCGCCGCCTCCGTCGGGACGAATCGACTAATGCACCACAATGCCTACGTGGCACACACTCCAACAGTGATGTGGTCCGATCCTCGAACGCCCAGCAAGCCCTACCAGCCGTTGAATCCCCCGACTACTGGGATGATATCCCCAATCTCTGCCCATGATTGAACCCGTCATTGCAAGCCGGTTGCAGTTTGCGCTCACGACCATCGTTCACATCGTCTTTCCCGTAATGAGCATGGGCCTTGCCCCGTTTTTGGTGTATTTCACCTGGAAGGATATCCGTATTGGCACACCCATTTACGAGCAGTTACGACGGTTCTGGACGAGGATCTTCGCGATTTCGTTCGTCGTCGGAACGGTGACGGGGATCGTACTCGAATTCGAGTTCGGGACGAATTTTGCGGCGTTTTCGACGTCGGCTGGCGAACTGTTCGGCGGTCCACTGGCGCTCGAGGGGCTGATGGCGTTCATGCTGGAAGCAACCTTTCTTGGAATTTTCGTGTTCGGTCGCGATCGGGTCGGCAACGTGCTGTACATGATTTCGGCTGTCGCGGTCGCGGTCGGGACCTGGTTGTCGGCGGTATGGATCTTGATCGCCAACTCTTGGATGCAGACGCCGCGTGGATTCGAACTGGTCATAGAGAACGGACTCCCGGTCGTCATGCTGGTCGACCCCGTTGCGGCGTATCTGAACCCCCGGTTTTTCTGGATGTACGTCCACATGCAAAACGCGGCGGTGGAGTCGGTTGCCCTTCTCATGACGGGGCTGGGGGCGTTCTTCGTCTTCCGGCATCACGTCTGGGGATACCCGATCAAACACGTCAGTTTCTGGGAGGCGACGCTCAAGTTCGGCCTCGTCGCGTTAATTATCACGGCACCCCTGCAGGTCATCCACGGCGATCTTTACGCGAGACACGTCTTCGAAACCCAGCCGCAGAAATTCGCAGCCATGGAAGCCATCTGGGAAACCGACGCCTACGTCCCGGAGTATATTATCGCCTTTCCGACAAGTATTCAGGACATTCTCGATCCTCGAGCGAAGGACATATTCGGCATCGGCATCCCCGGTGGGGCCTCCTGGCTAGCCAGCGGTGGCGACCCCCAGGCGACGATTCGAGGTCTCGAGGAGTTCGACGGTCCACAGCCACCGGTTGCGATCGTCTTCTGGGCTTTTCGTGTCATGGTCGCGCTGGGATTTTGGTTCGTTCTGCTCGCCGTCTGGGGAGTGTACCGCTGGTGGCGGGGCGAACTTCTCGAGGACGACCTGTTGCACAAGGCGTTGATGGTTTCGACACCGCTCGGAATCTTCGCCGTCGAGTTGGGCTGGATAGTCACCGAGGTCGGTCGCCAACCGTGGATCATACAGGGCGTAATGAAGACGAGCGCCGGCGTCTCTCCAGGTCTTTCGTCTGCAGAGGCGACAGCGACGCTTGCGGGGTTCGCCCTCGGCTACCTCGCGTTGTTGGCGTTGTACGTGTACGTGATCGTTCGGATCGTCCGTACCGGGCCACCCGACGTGTCCCACGTCGAGACGACCGAAACTCCAGAGGAGCCGTCACTGGAGGCGAGCGTCGATGACTAGTGGGGGCTGGCTCGCTGACGGCCCGCTTTTCGGTCTCCCACTTGCGGATCTCTGGTTCGGGTTGCTCTTTTTCATTTTCGGGATGTTCCTGTTTCTCGACGGTTTCGATTTCGGCGTGGGTGCAATCTTTGCGACCCGCTCGGACGAACACGAGCGCGAGCAGTTGCTCGCAGCCATCGGCCCGGTCTGGGACGGAAACGAGGTTTGGCTGGTCGTCTTCGGTGGTGCGTTGTTTGCTGCCTTCCCCGCAGTTTATGCAAACCTGTTCAGCCGGCAGTACCTCCTAATGTTCGCCATTCTCGGGGCACTCATCTTCCGCGGTCTCGCTCCGGAGATGTACGAACAGCGCGACGACGAACGGTGGATGCGTTGGTGGGGACGCGCCTTCGTCTTCGGGTCCGTCGCGGCCCCGTTGTTTCTGGGCATGTTCACGGCGAACTGGCTGCTCGGGGCGACGTCTCTCGTGACACTCCCCGGAATCGTCGTCGGTCTGGCCGTCGTCGCACTCACGGTCCTCGACGGCGTCGCCTACCTGCGAGTAAAAACGCGCGACGATCTTCGTGACGACCTTCGTGCCGACGGGTACCGGGCACTCGTCGCGTATCTCGTCTTGATCGTCGTGACGCTCGGGTACGTGTACGTGGCGGTTCCCCCACTTCGGGGTGCACTCTTCTCTCCACTCGTCCTGGGACTGGTCCTGGCCACGCTCGGTTTCTCGGGCGTGTACGTGGTCGCAATGAGCCGGGATCGGCATTACGTGACGCTCGGTGCCGCCGCCGGTCTCGTCTTCGCGATGGTCGGGGTCGTCGCTGCACTGATGTACCCCGCCATCGATCGGGTGGAGGGATTGACGGTCAACTCGGCAATCGTCTCGACCCTTCCACTCAATCTCATGACTGTCGGTGCTATCATTCTCCTCCCATTGATTTTCCTGTACTTCGCCGTGCTGTATTCTGCATTCAGCGGTCCCGTAAAGCCGGGGGAGGGGTACTAATCGTGCCGACCGGTGTGAACCCAGACGCAAGAGATTCTGACTCTGACTCCGGAGCTGCAACGGACGGCGACTACTCGACAAAACGGGATGATACTGCGACAGCGGAGAGCCGATCTACTCTGGACCCCGACGCCCATGAGCCACGGCTCGCCTCGCGTGTACTCGTCACGTGGTTCGAACTCACTGTCGTTGGCATCACGGGCGGCCTGCTCGGTGCGACGGTGGGCGGTCCGCCGGGATTCGTCATCTATCTCGCGACGTCACTTCTTACGATCTACATCCTCTTTTTTAACGTGAACGAGCTCGTGAAAGCGTGGGTGCGTCGGAGTGCCACTGCCGGGGAGGAATCGAATCCCGGAGAGTCGGCCCGTCCCGACTGATCGAATCCAGGACGAACGAGCGAGAGGCCGAAACGAATCAACACCGGTACCGGACGATCGATGCATCCGTTCGGGAGGGACGCTCCTAGGGAGCGCGACGAGACACGGCGTACTCGTTTTAGCAGACACACGAACCACCGGAATTCTGTGGTGAATGACGTAGAGTCCCTGAAGATTTCCCACGTTCGGCAGACCGCTGGCATTGGATCGATCGGCGATCTGGGTGTCGTGCGATCGATACAACGCGGTCGACGAATTCACCGCAGGATTCGTATCCTCCGTTGTGTGCCCTCGTTCCGGTTAGACGCAATAGTGTCGACTCCGAATACACTCCTCGTCTTGCCGTCGGCCCTCTACCCGATTGTTCGCGTGAACACGATAAACAATGCCAGGCCCACGCCAGCGAGGAGTGCGAGTACCGAATGTTCCTTCTCGTAGGATCGCGCTTCGGGGAGGAGATGGGCTGCGGAGACGTAAATTAACACCCCAGATACGAATCCAAGCATAAGTCCAAGATGGCTCTGTCCCAGTCCACTCACCAGCGGGTAGGCGACGAAGGCCCCGATCGGCGTGGTCAACCCCGCAATCACAAACGCGTAAATCGCCGCCGTGTGCTGGGTCACGTCTCCTTTCAACAGGACGAGGTAGGTGATGACGCCCTCTGCAAATTCGTGGACGACCAGTCCGGTCCCGGCCAGGATGCCCGTCAGGAGGGAAATGTTGAACGTAACGGTGTAGACGACGCCGTCGACGAGCGAGTGAATACCGATTCCCTCCGCGGCCGTCACGCCGAATGCGAGCGTCTCTTCACCGGTTCGGCGCATGATTACCTGGTTCGATAGATACATGAAGAGGAATCCGCCCAAGGCACTGAATCCCGCGTCCGGGTTGTTCACGACCGCATTCGGGAGTGCATGTATCAACGGCGTTGTCAGCAGGATCCCCGCCGCAAAGCACATCAGATAGGGGAGCGATCCTTCCGCCCATTCTCGGTGTCGAAAGATCGCGATGATACCCGTGCTATTGACGATGGCGGCGACGATGGCAAACCCGGCGATCCAGTAGAACTCCGCTGGAGCCGCTACCATGCGAGATCACGAAAATCGGTCTTGAGATTCGTTCGATTGCTCCTGAACCGGTTCGAGTAGCGACGACTCGTCAATCCAGGACCTCCGTCGCGTCTCATAGTTTGCAATACATCGGGGTCGTAGTAATAATCTCTGTCGAGGTGACGATAGACGTCATTTTTGCTATCGAGTCATTTTCCAACGGTGCGTACATGTTTCGGCATCCTCATTCCCAACGCCCGTGGTTGCAGAATCTACAGGCGGAGCAGGCCGAGTGCCTCGGGGCTTGACCCCGAGCGGTTCACGCGACGCACGACGCCGAACGTAACATACACTTCGGCTGAAAACCAACGACGGTATATCAATGACGCCCGATCGAACAAGCGAGACGATATCGTATGGCTGACGTAACCATTATCGGATGTGGACATCTCGGCAGTGCCCTGGTCGAGGGCCTCTCGAAGAGCGGGAATCACCGCATTACGGCGTACGACGTTGATCCGAACGCACTCGAGGCCGTCGAACCGTACGCCGATCGAACCACGACCGACGTCGAAGAGGCCAGCGACTCGACCGTGATCGTCGTCGCTGTAAAGCCGAATATCGTGGGAGACGTGCTCCAATCGCTGGATCTGTCGGCCGACCAGACGCTCGTGACGGTCGCAGCGGGCGTCCCGATCGAGTTCGTCGAAGCACGGACTGACGCCACCGTGGTTCGCGTCATGCCGAATCTCGCGGCCGAACACGGAACCATGGCGGCCGCCGTCACGTGGGACGACGTCGACGAGGACGTTCGCGAGATTCTCGACGACCTCGGCGAATACGTCGAGATCGAGGAGGCGCAGATGGATGTCGCCACGGCCCTCAATGGGAGCGGACCGGCGTTCGTGTATTATTTCCTCCAGTCGATGGCGAAGGCCGGGATCGAGGCCGGCCTACATCCGGACGACGCCGAGACGCTTGCGGCTCAAACGTTCAAAGGGGCCGCAGAGACCGTCCTTCGATCCGAGGAGAGCGTAGATGACCTGATCGATGCGGTTTGTTCGCCGAACGGGACGACGATCGAGGGCATGGAGGTCCTGTGGGACAGCGACGTCGAGGCGGAGATTGGCGAGGCGCTTGCCGCCGCGACCGACCGATCCAGAGAGCTGGCCGAGGAACTCGACCATGAGTGAAGTCGTCGAACGCACCGCGATCGACCGAGCACGACAACAGGCCGCAGCCGCTGCACGCGTGGTGGTCAAGGCCGGGACTAACTCACTCACTGACGAGGATTCGAACCTCGACGACGGGAAACTCGACAAGCTGGTCGACGATATTGTCTCGCTTATCGACCGGGACAAGGAGGTCATCCTCGTCTCGTCAGGAGCGATCGGAGCCGGCAAGGGGCGAATCGATCGCGGTGACACCACCATCGAGGAATCGCAGGCCCTCTCAACGATCGGTCAGAGCCACCTCATGCGGCGATATACGGAGAGCTTCGAGCGGTACGGTCGGACGGTGGCGCAGATACTCGTAACGCAGGAGGATCTCAACAATCCCGAACGGTTCACGAACTTCAGGAACACGATCGAGACGCTGCTTGAGTGGGACGTCGTACCCATCATCAACGAAAACGACGCGGTCGCGACAGAAGAGATCCGGATCGGGGACAACGACATGCTGTCTGCATCCGTCGGGATCGGGGTCGACGTCGACCTCCTGGTTACGCTCACGGACGTCGGCGGCGTCTATACCGGCAATCCCAAGGAGAACCCAGATGCGACCCTCATCGAGGCGGTCGGGGACAACTACGACGAAGTCGAGTCCATCATCGAAGCGAGCGCGACCGGTGAATTTGGCGGCATTCGAACCAAAGTGAGCGGTGCCAGGCGGGTGAGCGAGCACGGGACGCCGGCCATCATCGCACGGTCGACCGAACCGAACGTTCTCGAGAACGTCGCCGACGGACTTGAGGTTGGGACGATATTCATCCCCATCAATGGAGCCACCAATGACTGAGAAATCCACCACAGCGAAAGTCGAAGCGGCCAATTCCGCCGCACTGAAACTCGCGAACCTTTCGGATACGGACCGGAAGTCGGCGCTGTACGACGTCGCCGACGCGATCGAATCCCGACGCGAGGAAATCCTCGAGGCGAACGATGCGGATGTCGAGGCCGCAGAGGAGATGCTCGAAAAGGGCGAGTACAGTCGAGCCCTGGTCGACCGGCTCGAACTCTCGCCGTCGAAGATCGGGAGCATCACCGAAATGGTTCGAAGCGTCGCCGAACAGGCCGACCCGCTTGAGCGAACGCTCGAATCCAGACGTCTCGACGATGGACTCGAACTCTACAAGGTCTCGGTTCCCATCGGCGTCGTCGGGTCGGTCTTTGAATCCAGGCCCGACGCGCTGGTGCAGATCGCCGCCCTCAGCCTAAAGTCGGGTAACGCCGTGATCCTGAAGGGAGGCAGTGAGGCGAGCCACTCGAACCGGGTACTCTTCGAGATCATTCGAGAGGCGACGGCCGTCGTCCCCGAGGGTTGGGTCCAGCTAGTCGAAGCCCGCGAGGACGTCACCCGGTTGCTCGGGATGGACGAGTCGATCGACCTCCTCATGCCGCGCGGGAGTTCGGAGTTCGTCGGGTACATTCAGGACAATACGAGTATCCCCGTGCTCGGGCATACTGAGGGCATCTGTCACGTTTTCGTCGACCAGGATGCCGATCTATCGATGGCGTCGGAGATCGCCTACGACGCGAAAGTCCAGTACCCCGCGGTCTGTAACGCGGTGGAGACCCTGTTGGTTCACAAGGACGTTGCGGCCGATTTCCTGCCGGACGTCACCGATCGATACGCCGAGGCGGGTGTCGAACTCCGTGGCGACGAGGCCGCTCGTGCGGTGGTCGAGATGGACGAGGCGAGCGAGGCGGACTGGTCGACGGAATACGGCGATCTCGTCCTGTCGATCAAAATCGTGGAATCCCTCGACGGAGCCATCGATCACGTCAACACGTACGGGTCGAAACACACCGATTCCATCGTGACCCAGGACGCAGACCGGGCGAGCACGTTCATGCGAAGCATCGATTCGGCGAGCGTCTTTCACAACGCCTCGACCCGATTTAGCGACGGCTACAGGTTCGGACTGGGCGCCGAGGTGGGTATCAGCACGGGCAAGACGCACGCGAGGGGCCCGGTCGGACTCGAGGGACTCACGACGTACAAGTATCACCTCGAGGGGAGCGGGCAAATCGTGGGAACTTACGCAGGCGACGACGCGAAACCGTTTCTCCACGAGGAGTTCGATGGCGAGTGGCGACCTGGACGCCTCGCTGACGAATAGCAGTTTTCGGATACCGTTCGCGGCGCGTCACCCGACGATATCCGCCAGTACTCGCTGGCATCGGTACGATCATCTGCGAAAACGGGGCGAGCGTTCGAATCGCCCGGATCGGGCGGTCGATTAATCGGATCGGTACTCTTTTTCGAAGCCCCGGAATTCGGTCCGGTGTGCTTCTTCGTCAGCGAGAATGGTCACGGCGAGGTCCTCGGTCACCGGGTCGTTCGCCGACGCGGCCACGTCGATCAGTTCGCGATAGGTTTCGATCGCGTCCTCTTCCGCGTCGAGTACCCCCCGAATCACCGACAGGACGTCGGTCGAGTCCTCGGGCGGTTGCAACGAGTCCTGGCGGGATTCGAACTCCGCGGATCCCGGTGGCCGGGCGTCGAGCTGTTTGAGCCGTTCGCCGAGCTTTTGGGCGTGGCTGAGTTCCTCCTGAACGTCCTGTGTGAGACTCTCTTTGATCTCTTCGGCCCGGACGCCGTCGAGAACGATGGCGTTCGTCTGGTAGTTCATCACCGTTTCAATTTCGTCGCTGTACGATTTTCGGAGGAGTTCGACGACGCGATCTTCGGACATGACGTATTTTACTACGACGCTCTCGCTAAAGGATGTTGCGCCGGCCGATCGAGGTCGTCAGCACGCTCACTCGGTGTGCGCTTTGATCCCGACGAATGACCCGTCGCCGTATCCCTCCTCGACAGGTTCGACCCCCTCGACATCTTCGATCCAGTGATAGATGGTCTGGACGAATTCGAAGTCGGTGAATCCCGCCGATTCGAGGGCGGCAACCAGCGCTTCGGTAGTCACGAATTCGGCATCCCGGTAGAAGGGGTTGGTTTCCTGTTTTTCTCGATATATCTCGCCGACGGGGCTGTCCTCATCGATGAAGCCGATGACGAGACTGCCCGTGGGTGTGAGGACCCGCGCGGCTTCCGAAAGCGTTCGATCGACGTCGTCGACGAAACAGATCGTCGTCACGTTCAACACGGTGTCGAACGTCCCCGATCGAAACGGGAGCGACTCGGCGACGCCCCTGACGACGTCGACGCCCCGCTTGCGGGCCTGGTCAAGCATCGCGGGGGAGGGATCAATGCCAAGGTCGATCCCGAGGGGGGCGGCGAACCGTGCGCCCCCGACCCCAATCTCGATTCCACGGCCGGTGTCCGGGACGAGACGACGCAAGGCCGAAAGTTCCGACAGGTAGACGTCCTTGTACGTCTCAAACCAGTCGTCGTACCGTTCGGTATGTTCCTCGAACGGGGCGATTTTTGGCATATATGTATACATGTAGGGGATGGGGGAGTACCAACGTTTGGGGTGCCTAGGTGGTGGACTCCAAGCGGCCCCCCTCGCTCCTTCAGGACGGGTAGGGTATCACAACCGAACGTTCTTTGATTCCCTCGACGGCACTAGGTTCATATGCACCCGACGGTCCTGTTGTCCCACCGCATTCTCGGGGATGGATCCGACGCACTGTTCGAGGAGCTCACGACCCGACTCGAGGACGTTGACATCCAGCAGGCTGACGGGGATTCGGCGTTCCGTGAACTGCTCCTCGACGCCGAGGTGCTCGTAACCCAGCGGTTCGAGGACTGGTTCCTCGACGACGCGCCGAATCTACAGTGGGTTCAGGCGCTTTCGGCCGGTTACGATATGTATCCGCTGGACGAACTCGAAGCGCGGGATATCGTGCTGACGACAGCATCGGGCGTTCACGCCGAACCGATCGCCGAACAGATCCTCGGGTACCTCCTCAGTTTCGAGCGGAACATCCATCGCGGCATCCACCAGCAACGGGATGGCGAGTGGAACCGCTACTTCGGCGGGGAACTCCGCGGCCGGACCGTCGGTATCGTGGGTCTGGGTGCAATCGGGTCACGGGCGGCCGAGTTATGCTGTTCCCTCGGTATGACGGTGCTGGGAACGAAGCGAGATCCGTCCACGGCACCCGAGGCCGTCGATGAAGTGTACGGCCCCGATGGTCTCGACGAACTGCTCGACCGATCGGCGTACCTCGTCGTCGCGTGTCCGCTGACCGACGAGACTCGCGGACTCATCGATGCAGCCGCGTTGGATCTTCTCGACGACCGTGCCGTGGTCGTCAATGTGGGGCGGGGCGAGATCATCGACGAGGAGGCGCTCGTCGACGCACTCGAATCCGGCGAACTCCGGGGGGCCGCGCTGGACGTCTTCGAGGAGGAGCCACTTCCGTCGAGTTCCCCGCTGTGGGATCGACGTGACGTCATCGTGACGCCGCACATGGCGGGGTCGACACCGTTCTACTGGAAGCGTTGCGCCGACATCGTAGAGGACAATCTCGAACGGTATCGAAGCGGTGCCGGCGAGTTTCGAAACCGGATCGTCTGATGCAGGTCGCACTCATCAGCGACACGCACATTCCCTCTCGCGCGTCCGGGTTTCCCGGGTGGGTGCGCGAGGCGATCGAAACGAGCGATCACCTCATTCACGCCGGAGACTTCGACTCGCCGCGGACTCACTTCGACCAGCGCGTCCTCGCCGGAGGTTCGTTTACTGGCGTCGTGGGAAACATGGATCCGTCGCTTGGCCTTCCGGAGGTGGCCACCGTCGACCGTGGTGGCGTCCGATTCGTCGTTACGCACGGCGACGGGTTCGGTCGCGGCGAACCGTATCGTCGGGCGCTGGCGGATCTCGCCTCGGAGTACGAGGCCGACGTCGCCGTGGGGGGTCACACCCACCGGCTGACGGACGCCGTCGTCGACGGCGTCCGGATACTTAATCCAGGGAGCGCAACCGGTGCAGCACCGGCCGAGTACCCATCGCTCATCACGGTCGAGTGCGACAACGGGACGTTTCGCGTTCGTCACCTGGAGTGAGAAGCCACCATCCGATGCAACGGACTGGATTCAGGCCGGGACGTAGTATCGGACGTCGTCCTCAAGGTAGCTCTCGACTCGTCCCTGGCGTTCGAGATAGGCGAGCGCACCGACGGCTTCTGGAAGCCAGGGTCCGTCGTTGGATCCCTCCGAACGACTCCGAGCCGCGTGTCCGGCGTGGGTTCCCGACTCCCTGACGGCGGCTTCGGTTCGGTCAAGGAGACGATCCAGGCTCTCTCGGGCCGTCTCGAGGGCCTCGTCGTAGGCCTCGTGGACGGGACCGTGCCCCGGAAAAACGCGGTCGAACGACTGGGACTCGAGGCGGTCGAGGGATTCGTAGTAGGCCTCGATCGCGTCCGTTTGTTCGGCATCGAGGTTTGCGTGGACTGCGGCGGCCCGGAAGGGTTCGATGACCATATCGCCGGAAAATAGGACGTCGTCGCCGTCGAATTTGGTCGAAAGGCAGAGGTGATCTTGCTGGTGGCCGGGTGTATGAATGGTCTCGAACGTCCGGGCTCCCACGTCGATGGCGTCGTTCTGGGGTAGCCAGACGTCGACGGCCGACTCGGGAAGACACTCCTGGATCTCTTTTGTCCGTTCCAGCGAGCGCTCGACGACCGTGTCGATGGCCGATTCGGGCAATCCAATCCGTCTGGCGGTCGTTTCGACCGACGACCGTAGCGAATTCGTCGTGCGGTGCAGGGAGTCGCGGTAGGATATCGGGGCGTAGACTTTCGGGGTTCCCGCTTCCAACAGTTGTGGGAGCAATCCCACGTGGTCGATGTGTGGATGCGTGACGACCACGTGGGCGACGTCCGCCAGCTCGTATCCCGCTACAGCCAGCGAGCTCACGAGAGTTTCTTCATTGGCCGTGCCGGGGTCCCCCGCGTCGACGAGGATGGGTTCGTCGTCCTCTATGAGATAGGTGGCGACGTGCCCAGGGGGCCAGTCGACGTCGAATTCAAGCCGCCGGAGGGGGGCGGACAGCCGCTCCGTCCCCGACACCGCTCCTTCGTTTTGCATTCAATCCGAAATCTGTGGTCTCGCCCCAAATGGGTGTCGTTTCCACCTGCAGCGTGTGCGTCCAGTTTGCCGGTTTTTGCCTCGGCGGTAACTCGTCGTCCGACGCGTCGGTACGAAACGGGGTTGGCAGACGGCGATTGCCGAGGATGGCGGGGGGGGGGGACCGAACGGACCGATTTCGAGGACACGACGGGAAAGAACCTAACCGCCGGCACTCCTGAAGTTTGGTAATGAGCGACGAGGAGATGGACCACAGGAGAAGCAAGGTCACCCGGCTCATCCAGGAGTACGACCTCGACGGTATCGGTGCCGAACTCGAATCCCGGTGGACGGCTACGGAGGACAGATCAAGCCTGCGGGAGCTCGCGACCGATTTTAACCGCGAACTCGTGCGATCCGCGATGGTCGAGGCGGGCGTCTCGACGCTTCCTGGAGAGGCCGAGAACGCGTACGACCTTCTGACGGGAAACGAGGTCAGTGGTGCCGACCGAACCCGGATTCGCCGTCGTCTCGAACGGGCGGGCGTTCCGGTCGACTCACTACTCGACGATTTCGTCTCCTATCAGGCCGTTCGCACCTACCTGACGAAGCATCGCGACGTCGAGTTCGATCCGTCGACAGGTGACAGACTCGAAAGGGAGTCGACGAACATAAGGAAGCTCCGGGGGCGAACCGTCTCCGTCACGGAGAGCAAACTCGAGCAACTTCATAACACGGACGAGTTGCACCTGGGCGAATTCCGGACGCTCGTCGACGTCCGAGTGGTGTGTGAGGAGTGTGGCGGACAGTTCGACGTCGTCGATCTGCTGGATCGTGGCAGATGTCACTGCCCGGTTGAAGAGTGACTTTACACCAAATTCGATCCGAGACGCACCCGGTTCGGATCTCATCGATCCGGATGCCCGACACATTCGAGGCTACCTGATCGACGGACACCGAACCGATGAATATTTTTATGTGTCAGCGTGGAATATAATACTATATTATATGTGCACGGACCAGATACAGGAAGGAACTGCTCAGCTTTCGGTCCGTGCCATCGGGGGCATCGATGAAACCGCCGCGTCATTTCGTCCAGGTGTGACCGTTCTGGCTGGCCAGAACGCGTCGAATCGAACGTCCCTACTCTCCGCGCTCATGGGCGTCCTGGGTAGCAATCGCGTTTCGATCAAGGGCGACGCCGACGAGGCGTCCGTCGAGTTGACGATCGAAGGCGACCGCTATCACCGGCGGTTTCGGCGTCACGCCGACACCATCGAATCACGCGGCGAACCGTATCTCGACGATCCGGAACTCGCGGATCTCTTCGCGTTCCTGCTCGAATCGAACGAGGTTCGCCGCGCCGTCGCGACCGAGGACGATCTCCGTGATATTATTATGCGTCCGGTCGATTTCGACGAGATCGAAGCCGAGATCGATCGGCTCCTCGAATCACGTCGCGATATCACGGACCGGCTCGAGAAACTCGATGAGTTGAAGGACCGCCTCCCCGGACTCGAAGCGGACCGACAGCGGTTGCGAGATCGACTCGAAGAGACCGAATCCGCGCTCGCGGAACTCGAGGCCGAACTCGACGAACGGGACCTCGACGTCGAACAATCCCGGGAAGAAAAAGCTGATCTCGAAGAACACCTCTCCGAGCTCGGAAACTGTCGGGCGAATCTCGAGTCGGTTCGGTACGAACTGGAAACCGAACGAAACAGCCTCGAATCGCTCCGAAGCGAACGGCGCGAACTCAAGGCGCAACGGGCGGAATTGCCGTCGGAACCCGATGATGACCTCGAGTCAATCGAGACGGAACTCGGCCGGATCCGGGACGAAAAGGACGCTCTCGAGAAGGAAATTGGGGACCTCCAGAGCGTCATCCAGTTCAACGAATCGTTGCTCGACGATGCCGAAGTCGACATGCTCTCTGCGAACGACGGTTCGGTCACCGACCGCCTTCTGGAAGGGGGAACTGTCCGATGCTGGACCTGTGGAACGACCGTCTCGACCGAGGACATCGACGCCACTATCGACCGTCTGCGGGAACTAAGTTCGTCGAAACTCGAAGACGTCGCGGCTATCGAAGGCGAACTTGAAAACGTCAAGGCTCGGCACCGCGAGATGAAGGCCAGGACGAGGCGAAACCGGGAAGTCGAGTCTCGACTCGAAGAAATCGACGACGAAATTGCAGCGACCCGATCGACGATCGATGGCCTGACCGATCGTCGAGAGACGTACGAAGCGGAGATCGAAACAATCGAACGCGAGATCGAAGCCCTCGAGGACGACTCCTCAGAGGAAATCCTCGAACTCCACCACGAGGCCAACGAACTCGAACACGAACTCGGCCGCCTGGAGTCGGAACTCGAACGCATCGAATCCGAGATCGCCGACGTCGAGGATCGACTCTCTCGCGAAGAGATTCTCGAGATTCGACATGAGGAACTCAACGAGGAACTTGAGGCGCTTCGAACCAAGATCGAACGGACGGAACGGCAGGCGATCGAGGAGTTCAACGAACACATGGAGACGGTGCTGGAGCTCCTCGATTACGAGAACCTGGACCGGATCTGGCTCGAACGAACCGAACGAGCGGTTACTGAAGACCGCCGCCGCGTAATGCGGAGCCATTTCGAGCTTCACATCATCCGGCGAACCGAGAGCGGAACGACCTACGAGGATACGATCGAACACCTCAGCGAGAGCGAACGCGAGGTCACGGGGTTGGTGTTCGCGCTTGCGGGATATCTGGCACACGAAGTCTACGAGGAGGTGCCATTCGTGCTCCTCGATTCCCTCGAGGCCATCGACTCGGAACGGATCGCCCGTCTGGTCGAGTATCTCGAATCCTACGTGCCCTATCTGGTGGTGGCATTGCTCGATGAAGATGCCGTCGCGCTCCCCGACGATCATCCCCGAATTCGGGAAATCTAAGGGCGAAGAACCGCCCGATCGCGTCACGCAAAACTATTTGGTTCCGGTGTCGGTCACCTCATTCGATGGACGCCTACGAGCACATCGGCTACGACGCGACAGAAGGTATCGCCGAAATCGTTCTCGATCGACCGGACGTGCTGAACGCGTTTCACGCCGACATGATCGACGAACTCGTAACGGCCCTCGCGGACGCCCAGGCGGATGACGACGTGTACGTACTGTTGCTCACCGGTGCCGGGAGAGGATTCTGTAGCGGTGCAGACGTGGGTGGGATGGGCGGTCGCGATCGGAGTCGGCTCGAGGACGCCACCCGTCTCTGGAAGGTCCAGGACGTGGTCAGGCACCTGTATCACGGCCCCAAGCCGACAATCGCGGCCGTGAACGGTCCAGCGCTCGGTGCAGGGTGTGACTTCGCGCTCGCCTGTGATCTCCGGATCATGGAGAAGGACGCGTACCTACGCGAGCAGTTCGTCAACATCGGTCTCGTCCCCGGCGACGGTGGCGGCTGGCTGCTGCCCCGCCTCGTCGGGGAGGCGAAGGCGAAAGAGTACGTGCTGACCGGCAAGGACATTACACCGTCCGCAGCCGAAGATCTGGGCCTCGTGGTCGAGGTCGTCGAATCCGGATCCTCTCGCGACGCTGCCCGCGAACTCGCTGTCGACCTTCGTGAAAAACCCGCGGTGGCGATGCAACGGAGCAAGGAGCTCATCGATGCAACCCAAAGCTACGAAGAGTACGCCCAGGCTGCCATCGAGGCCCAGTGGGTGGCGCGAATGGACCCCGAACACACGGAGGCCGTGAGTGCGCTTCGAGAGGATCGAGATCCGGCGTACGATCGAAACTACTGACCGCCTTCGACGGTTCCATCCCTCGGCTCGGGTCCGATGATGAGCGCGTCGAGAGCCACAGCCCGGTCGTCGATCAGGACGAGTGGGTTGACGTCGACCGCTCGAATCCAGGGATTCGCCACGTACGCATCCGAGAGCGCCAAGAGGCTCTCGACAACGGATTCTCGGGCCGATTCGGTCAGTTCGTCTCCGTCGATCGTTTTGAGGCCTGAAACCATCGATTCGGCGTGTGGCCGACCGAGTGGTATCGTCCTGAATGCGGCGTCAGAATTCCGCTCGATGTCGACGCCACCCCGACCGAGCATGATCACGGGGCCGAAGTCTGTGTCCGTAACGAGTCCCATCCCGAGTTCGAGGTCCCCCTCGAGGTACTCCTGGATGGAAATACCCGCAAGTTCGAGGTCGCGATCCGTTGCAATCGAACGGAAATCCTCGACGGCCGATTCCACGGCGGCTGGACGCGCCAAATCGAGGCGAACGCCGTCGATTTGATTCCGGTGGACGACGTCAGGCGACACGAGTTTTGCGACGACCGGGTATCCCAAGGACTCAGCCCCCTCGGTCGCGGCCTCGACCGATGTTGCGAGTCGGGATTCGGGGACTGCAAGCCCGTAGTCGGCCAGTAGCGACTTGGCGGCGGGTTCCGGAAGAAGTTCCGGCGCATCATCGCCGTCGTCAGTCGGTGGTCGGGCCGGTAGGTGGGTGGTTGCGTCGAGTCGGTCGTGTGACTCGACGTACTGCACGATCGATGCGATCGTCTTGATGCACCGGGCCGGGTTCTCGAACACCGGTATCCCGGCCGTTTCGTAGACGTCGAGGGCTGTATCTTTCCGGATTCCGCCGGTCCAGACGACAAGCAGTGGGGTGTCACGGTCCGCAGCGATCGATGCGACCGTCTCGGCGTATCCGAGCGCCCGCTCTCCACTCGCGTTGGTACTCTGAAAGACGACCGTGTCTATCTCGTCGGAATCAAGCAGTAACTCGAGGCACGCCCGGAACCGGTCGGGCGAGTTGACGACCTGTGCCGTCACGTCCACTGGATTGAACGTCGCCCCGTACGAGGGCACGTGCTCGTCAAGTTGCGTTCGAACATCGCCGGACAGCTCGGGCAAGTGGATGACCGGTTCGGACGCGACCACGTCTGCGATGTGGATGCCGGCACCCCCGGAGGTGGTCACCACGCCGAGTCTGGGTCCTGGCTCGGTTTCGAGACGGGAAAGCGCGGTCACCACGTCGACGAAGTGGTCGATGTCATCGACGCCAATGACGCCGGTTTCCTTGAAGATGTCCTCGTATATGGCGTGTTCTCCTGCGATTTTCCCCGTATGGGAGGCGGCAGCCACCTTCCCCCGCTCGGATCGGCCAGATTTCAACACCACGATGGGGAGGTCGATTCCGGTTGCGGTCCGCCTGATTTCGACGAGTTTCCGACCGTCCTCGAACCCCTCGACGTATCCAGCGACCATCTCGGTCGTGTCAATGGTGGCGAGTTCAGAAATCAAATCGAGCGATCCCATCGCCGCCTCGTTGCCGGTCGAGATCCACTTGTCGAATCCGACGCCGGCCTCCTGCAACAGCGTGGTCAGGGCACCGCCAAACGCACCGCTCTGTGAGACGAAGCTGACCGGACCGGTCAGGAGCTCCTCCCGTTTGAGTGCCGGCGTGAAACTTGCGGTCGCCCGGGCGGGGAAGTCGATCATACCCTGGCTGTTTGGCCCGATAATCGTCGTCTCGCTTTCCTCGGCCAGGGTGGCGAGTCGGGCTTCGGCCTCGCGGGCCGCGTCCGTGCCAGTTTCGGCAAACCCCGAACTCACCACGAGCACGGTGTCGACGCCTGCGTCGATGCATTCTTCGACTACGTCGACGACGAGACGCGCCGGAAGGATCACCATCGCGAACTCCACCGACGTCGGGATCGAGCCGACGTTAGGATAACAGTCGAATCCGGCTATTTCGTCGTGGTTCGGATTGACGGGATATATGCCTCCGGGGTAGCCGTGGGTTTCGAGGAATTCGATCGGCCTCCCGGCGATTCGATCCGGATCGTCGGAGGCACCGATTACGGCGATGGAGTCGGGATCGAAGACGGTCGACATATCTTCCGACTCCGACCGATCGCGTATAGGCCTTTCCCGGCCAGGATACGGAAATCCAGGTGAGGGTCAGCCAGATCGTTCGCCCTGGCTCTCGATGGGACGAACGCCGTGGGCGCTGTTTCGTTCCCTGACGCCGCTTTCGATACGAATGAACTCCGCGTTTGCCCGAGCGGTTTCGAGGGTCGTCGCCCCTGCGTAGCTCATCCCCGACCGCATCCCGGCGGCGAACTCCTGGACGAGCGAGGTGACGGGTCCCTGATATTCCGAGAGCGCCTCGACGCCCTCGTCCGCGGCGACGGATTCGTCCTTGTCGTCGCGGTCCTCGGCGGCCGCAGCGGTCGACATCCCTCGAGACCGCTTGTAGAGCTGACCGTCGACTTCCACGAGCGGGGCCGGCGATTCGTCAGCACCGGCGAAGTATCCACCCATCATGACGGCATCGGCTCCGACGAGTAATGCTTTGACCGCGTCGCCCGACGTCCGTATGCCACCGTCGGCGATCGTGGTGACGCCCCGTTCGCGCGCTTCGTCCGCACAGCGTCGGACGGCAGTGAACTGGGGAACGCCGAATCCGGTCACTTCCCGCGTGGTGCAGTGCGAGCCGGGTCCCACGCCGATTTTCACGCAGTCTGCACCAGCTGCGTCGAGATCTGCGACGCCTTCACGCGTCGCGATGTTGCCGGCGCACAGCGGTGTTTCGGGAAACGTCTCGGCCAGGTCGGTGACCGCGTCGATCGTTCGTTCCATGTGCCCGTGGGCGACGTCGACCACGACCATCTCGACGCCCGCCTCGACTAGCGCGTCCGCTCGATCGTGGTAATCTTCCGCGATTCCGACCGCGGCAGCCGCCCGATTGTCCGACGTTCGAACCTCGCGGACCATCGTTGCCTGATCGTCGATCGGAAGGAACCGGTGGATAACACCGAGGCCACCGTGGGCCGAAAGCGTCCGGGCCATTTCCGTTTCGGTTACGGTGTCCATCGCGGCGCTCAATATGGGCAGTTCTAGCTCAATACCCGGCGCCAGCTCTGTCGACAGGTCCACATTCGAGCGGGTGTCGACGGGAGACCGCTGAGGCACGCACAGGACGTCGTCGTAAGACAACCCGGTATCGTATGGCATCTTCAAACCCTCCACGGATAGCGGATCAACGTGCATAAGCCCGTCGGAACGACGCCACGAGAACGGTACGTCGGGCTTATCGTCGGTCGCCGACCGTCACCGCAGCAGATAAACCGGGAGCGATCCGAAGCAGTGGTAATGAACGGGAACCGCTTCGGTCGGCTGTTTCGGATGTCGACGTTCGGCGAGAGCCACGGCGAGGCAATGGGGCTGACCCTCTCCGGCTGTCCGGCCGGCGTTGAACTCGACGAGGAGACGATTCAAGTCGATCTCGACCGCCGAAAGCCCGGCCAGTCGATGATCACGACCTCCCGGGGCGAACCCGACGAGGTTCGGATCAAGTCGGGGCTCCAGGACGGGTACACCACTGGCACCCCGATCGGGATGGTCATTCAGAACAAGGACGCCAGATCGGGCAAGTACGAGCCGTTCATCACGGCACCGCGTCCTAGCCATGGCGATTTCACGTATTCCGCCAAGTTTGGGACGCGGAACTGGGGCGGCGGCGGGCGATCCTCGGCTCGCGAAACCGTAAACTGGGTCGCGGCAGGCGCGGTCGCCAAAGCAGTCCTCGAGCAGTCCGAGTACGACGTTCAGGTCAAGGCCCACGTCAACCAGATCGGCGACGTTGAGGCTCCCGAGGTCTCCTTCGAGGAGATGCTCGAACACGCCGAAGCAAACGAGGTTCGATGTGCCCACCCGGAGACGGCAGAGCGGATGCGCGAACGCATCGAAACCTACCAGGAGGAGGGCGACTCCATCGGGGGGTCGATCTACTTCGAGATCCGCGGCGTTCCGCGTGGTCTCGGCGCTCCGCGATTCGACGCGTTCGAGTCACGACTCGGCGCGGCGATGATGGCGGTGCCGGCGACGACGGCATTCGAGTTCGGACTCGGCCGCGAGGCCCGAACGTACACCGGATCTGCACGCAACGACGAGTGGACCTTCTTCAAGGGCGAACGCTCCGACGTGGTGGCTGAGTCGGGTGATCCTGTGCCCGTCGAAAACGACCACGGTGGCCTGCAGGGCGGAATCACGACGGGGCTTCCGATTTACGGCGAAGTGACGCTCCATGCCCCCACCTCTATTCCGAAAACCCAGACGACGGTCGACTGGGAAACCGGCGAACACACCGACGAGCAGGTCATCGGTCGACACGACCCGGTTCTTCCACCTCGAGGTGTCCCGGTTGTGGAGGCGATGTGTTACCTGATCGTGATCGACTTCATGCTACTGGGCGGTCGCCTCAACCCCGATCGTCTCGACGACCGGCCGGGGGAGTACGACACTGATTATCACCCGGAGCGACCGGACGACGAGGATTCCGCGTGACGCAATGACTCCACCGCCCCTCCGGGGCCGAGTCCCCGAAGTACGAGTTCGAGGCGGCTAATGCCAGAGACCGGTGTACTCCCTCGCACCGCGTCCGATTCGACGATCCGATCGGTCTACAGTCGAATCGCTCGAGTGTATGGAGCGACCCTCGAACGACTGTCCCGACCCACGCGTACGCGGGCGATCGAACTCCTCTCGATCCAGCGTGGCGAAACCGCGTTTGACGTCGGCTGTGGGGCCGGCGGTGGAGTTCTCGAACTCGGCGACGCCGTCGGCCACGAGGGGGTGGCGATCGGTCTCGACGTGGCACCCGGGATGGTCCGGGAAACCAGACGCCGGGCGAGCCGTTCCGACCTTGGCGATCGGACGGTAGTCGTCGAGGGCGATGCCCGAATCCTCCCGGTTCGGACCGGATCGATCGACGCGGTCCTCCTTTCGGAAACGCTCGACCTGTTCGACGACCGGGACGCGAGGACCGTCCTCGAAGAAATCGATCGGGTGCTTTCGAGGGACGGTCGACTCTGTGTCGTTAGTATGGATCGGGAACGGTATCCCCGGTCTCGATTCCTCCGACTGTACGAGTGGTTCTACAGGAGCGTTCCTGGTGGGGACGCGTTCGGGTGTCGCCCAATCGACGTGGAGACGACCCTGTCGGCGGCCGACTTCGAGATCGACACGACAGACGAGGTTCGTCTTGGATTCGGGTGGCCGGTGACGATCGCGCTCGCTCAACCCCGCTGACCGTCCTACCAGTAGTCGTCGGGATTTGCCAGCCAACGCCTGCTACGAGCGCCGACGCCGACCAGCCCGGCGACGACTACGACGACCAGCGCCAGCGTAATGGCGGAGGCGATGTTGCGCTGTGGATCGGCGAGGGTGAAAAGAACGAGTTCGACAACCGCACCGATCACGAGCAGGACTATCAGGGCGACGAGTATCGCGGCGAGAGGTTTCGTCCACTCCATACCTGACCTGCCGCCGGCAGGAATATAAAGTTCAAGGCAACGGCACCCCAACATTCAATATGACAACGGTTGCGGTTCTCGTCGATCCACCTCGATCCGGGCACGTCATGACGCGCCTTGTCGAAACGTCGCCGCTGTCTCCTGACGACGCGTTGGACCTCTATGTGGCTTGTTCAAGGGACGTCGTTTCCGCCGCCCTCGACAGTGGTGGGGAGCTACTCGTCAATTACGGGACGATACCGTCGGCCGGGCTGGACGACGAGGCGGCCGAAGCGGCCGTCCGAGAGATACTCGAGGACGTCGTTCCGAAGGATACTCGATACGAGGTCCAGGTCGGCGAAACTCGTGCCGCCCGCGCGGGAAACACGGCGACACATCTCCTCGAAACCGAGGGTGTGGGCTCGGTCGCAATCGTCGATCCGTCAGCGGCTTTTCTCGCCCGAACCGACGTCGACGGCGCGGCGATGAAACTCCGCAGTAGCGAGGTCGTGCTCGGGCCGGCACCGGGTGGCCGCATTTATTATGCGGGCTTTACCGAACCGGTCGACTTCGCAGAAGCTTTCGCTCCCCCGACGATCGAAACCCTCGTCGATCGGTCGCTCGATGCCGGACTCGACGTGGATTTTCTCGATCGCAAGCCGGTGATCGGAACCGGGACGGACCTGGCGGATGCGGTGAGTCTGCTCCGTGCCAGACGCCGGGCCGACCGACTGGTGCCCGACTACCTCGCGGAGTGGATCGAGGACGCGAATCTTCGCGTGGAGGCGACCGACGACGGTCTTTCGATCCACCGGTGAGGCGTCCGTTCGATCCGTCGGTGATACGTTCGTTCGACTCACGATGAGCGGGACGTCCGATCCGCCGATGATCGACAACGCTTAGGACCGCGCGCCGATTACGTCAGGATGCGGTGAGGTGGCAGAGCGGCCTAACGCGCCTGCCTTGAGAGCAGGTGTCCGAGAGGACTCATGGGTTCAAATCCCATCCTCACCGTTATCTCCCCGACAACGTCGGTGAGTGATAGCGTTCGGCTCACTCCCGCACGCGTTCGAGCGCCTCCTCGATGTGGGCACGCGTGATCGAAATTTCGTGTGCCCGCTCGGCAGCCGATTCCGGATCGATCTCGTCGGCGAGCTCTCGGATGGCGCGCATCGAGGCCGTCCGAAGAACGGATTCGAGCTGCGCGCCCGAGAATCCCGCCGTTTTCGCCGCGAGTTCTTCGAGGTCGACGTCGTCCTCAAGCGGCTTTCCTCGCGCGTGGACGCGAAGGATCTCGAGTCGGGCAGCCTCGTCGGGTTGGGGAACCTCGACGTGGACCTCCAGCCGTCCGGGACGGAGCAACGCGGGATCGAGCGCCTCGCGTCGGTTCGTCGCAGCGAGGACCACGAGGTTCGGATCGTCGGCGAGCCCGCCGAGTTCGGTCAGAAACTGTGAGACGACTCGTTCTGCGGTGTCGCTCGACTCTCCGCGAACGCTCGCGATGGCGTCGATTTCGTCGAAAAAGAGGATCGCCGGGGCGGCCTGTCGGGCACGATCGAACACCTCCCGGACGGCCTTTTCGCTCTCGCCGACGTACTTGTCGAGGAGTTCCGGCCCGGCGACGCTTACGAAGTTGACGTCGCTTTCGCCGGCTAGCGCCCTTGCGAGGAGCGTCTTTCCCGTTCCTGGGGGTCCATACAGGAGGATGCCTGCTGGCGGATCGGTGTTCGTCGCCTCGAATAGCGGCCCGTAGGCCAGGGGCCATTCGACCGCTTCCGTGAGGATCTCCTTTGCTTCCTCTAGGCCGCCGACGTCGTCGAAGGTGATGTGTGGCGTTTCGGCGACGTATTCGCGCATAGCCGAGGGGTCGACCGCAGCGAGGGCGGACTCGAAGTCCGCCCTGGTCACGAGCAACTCCTCTCGGTCCTCTCGTTCCCTGAGTGCACACATCGCGGCCTCGGTGACGAGTTGGTGGATGTCGGCACCGACGAAACCGTGCGTGCGGTTTGCAATGTACTCGAGGTCGACGTCTTCGGCGAGGGGCATCCCCCGGACGTGGACCTCGAGTATTTCCCGGCGACCGTCGACGTCTGGCGGGCCGATCTCGATTTCGCGGTCGAAGCGTCCACCACGCCGTAGCGCCGGATCGATGACGTCGACGCGATTCGTGGCCCCGATGACGATAACACGACCGCGAGATTCGAGGCCGTCCATGAGCGTCAAAAGCTGGGCGACGACGCGATTCTCCATGTCGGCGTCTTCGTCTCTGGTGCCGGCGATCGAGTCGATTTCGTCGATAAAGACGATCGCGGGCGCGTTCTCGACCGCCCGGTCGAACGTCGCCCGAAGTGCTTCTTCGCTTTCGCCTTTGTACTTCGAGACGATTTCCGGACCGTCGATGACCTCGAAGTGGGCGTCCACTTCGTTGGCAACGGCTTCGGCGATAAGCGTCTTGCCAGTGCCCGGTGGGCCATACAGAAGCACCCCGGATGGTGGGTCGATCCCAAGTCGTCGAAACAGGGCTGGTTCGGACAACGGGAGTTCGATCATCTCCCGTATCTGATCGAGTTCGTCGTCGAGTCCGCCGATATCCTCGTAGGTCGCCTCGGGCGAAAGCCCCTCCGTGCTCGCGGGCTCGACCGTGGAAGACGAGGCGGTGTCGGTCGATCCTTCCTGGGGACCTTGTTCGGGTTGTTCTCGGACCTGAATGCGAGTCCGTTCGGTCACACGGACAGTACCATCGGGTGACGTTTCGGTGATGGTCGCTCGAACTCCCGGCGGTTCGAGCCGAACGCTATCTCCCTCGCTCACAGGGCGGTTCTGAAGTTCGCGCCTGACGGAGTCGATGAGGGACTCGTCGGCCTCGACAGGAAGCGCGAGCACGACGGCAGTGGCATCGTCGATTGTGACGGGGCGGACGGTGACGGATTCGCCGACCGTTATGCCGGCGTTGCTTCGGGTGTCCGCGTCGATCCGAATCGTCTGGTCGTCGTCGTTCGAGGGCCAGACCGTGGCGACGGTGGGCTGGTCCCCCTCGATGACGATGGTCTCGCCGCTGAGTACGCCGAGCTCCCGCCTAGGCTCGTCCGGGAGGCGTGCGACGCCTCGCCCGGCATCGCGCTTTTCGGCGGCTCGAACGGTGAGCCGCACCCGTGTCTCCATGAGCGAATTACGGATCGCCGAACGCTTTATGGTTCCGACGGCTGGCCGTCGACCTCGGATCGACTGCTGAAAAACTGGTTCCGAACCCTGCGTGGATCGTCGCCGACTTACTCTTCGAGGTCGCCTTCGATCTCGTCGGCGATTTCCTCGGCATCCACGTCGGCTTCTTCGAGGAGTTCTTCGACGTCGATATCGCCCTCGCCACCGGCACCACCCATGCCACCCATCATTCCCGGCATACCCATGCCGCCGGTTCCCTCGAGGACCTCCTGGATCAGGATGCGGTCAATGTCGACGAGGTCGATGATCTGCTGTGCGATCTGCTGTTTCTGGAACATCCACTGTTGGTTCATCGAAAGCTCCGGGGTCGCCTCGACGTAGAGCGTCCGTTTTTCGACGGTTTCGGTCACGGTCTCGGGCTCCGCCTCCTCGTCATCTTCGTCGGGCTCTTCGATCGTGGTCTCCTCGACTTCGTCGGTGTCGATCCACATCTCGAGATCGACGTCGAGGAACATGTCCAGGAGTCCTTCCGCACGCTCAAGGTCGTCCTCGACGGTATCGAGTATCTCGTATTCATACTCGACGTCTTCGCCCGCCAACGGATGGTTGAAGTCGACCCGGGCTCGGCCACCGATGATGGTCTCGAGGACCCCCTGCTGGCCGTCGATTTGGATCTGGGCACCCGGGAAGCGGTCGTCTTCGTCGATTTTATCCGCAGAAACGGTCTGGACCTGCTCCTCGTCGTATTCGCCGAACGCTTCCACGGCGGGGACGACGACGCTGCCCGTGTCGCCGACCTCCTTTCCACGGATGTCGTCTTCGACGGCTCCGAAGAGGTGGCCCTCACCGATCACGATCGTTCGCGGTTCGAAGGTTCCCCGGTCCGCGACGCCCTCCTCCTCGGCTACCTCCTCGTCGGTCGTGTCGACGAGTTGTTCGCCGTCGACGGTCCGGGCGGTGTAGCCGATACGAATGAACTCGCCATCCTGGAGACCTTCGGCCTCTTCATTTTCGTCGGTGGTATCCGAGGCGTCAGCTCGTCCGGCGTCCTCCGTGTCCCCCGCCTCGTCCTCGGATTCGAGTTCCTCGGTCGGCGCGTCGACGTCCTCGGTCGGTTCCTCGTCGGCTGCCGTCTCGGTCTCTTCGACCTCGTCGGATTCGTCACTCATGTTCCCAACGAAAGCCGTCGCACCCTTAACCATCACGTTTCCCGCCGGAAGTGGGGTTTCGACGTCGTCGCCGGGCTTTTACTCGGTGCCGTCGTCCCCTCGTCCATGTACGAAGTCGAGCTGAAGGTTCGTGCCGAACACGACGCCCTCCGGGAACGGTTGCTGGCGATGGGGGCAACGCAGTCCGGAACAATCAGCCAGGAGGATACCTATTACGATGCGCCCCACCGCGAGTTCGCGGAAACCGATGAAGCACTTCGAATCCGGCGCGAGGAACGGACGGCCGACGGCGGGCGGAAGACGAAGATCACGTACAAAGGCCCGCTCGTGGAATCGGAATCGAAAACTCGTGAGGAACTCGAAACACACGTCGACGATGGCGAGACCGTCGATTCGATCTTTCGCCGGCTCGGGTTCGACCCTGTCGCCACCGTCGAAAAGACTCGAGAGCGCTACGAACACGACGGCTACACCATTGTACTCGACGACGTTACCGGGCTCGGTGAGTTCGTCGAGGTCGAAACCGAAGCCGATGTAGTCGAGCCGGCCCGTGACGGTGCAATCCAGCTACTTTCCGACCTCGGTCTTGACCCCGATCGCCACGTTCGGACGTCGTATCTCGGGATGTTGCTGTCCGGAGACCACGCCGAGTAATGTCTGAGGGTTATCGAAACGCCTCGTGTGGTTTCCGTAAGTTATAGAACCGCTGGCCGCCTGCCGTCGACAATGACCGAACGGAACATCCGCGTCGAGCCCGTCGCGGGCCTCGCGGTAGAGGATCAGGAAGTCGAGATCGTCGAGCGCAAGGGCCTCGGCCATCCCGACTCGATCTGCGACGGCATCGCCGAACGCGTCTCGAGTGCCCTCGCGAAGGCCTACCTCGACCGGGTGGGGAAGGTCCTCCACTACAACACTGACGAGGCCCAGCTCGTCGCCGGGAGCTCCTCGCCAGCATTCGGCGGCGGGGAGGTGAACGAACCGATCTACATTCTCGTCACCGGGCGGGCGACGAGGACGTACGAGGGCGTTCGAATTCCGACCGAAACGATCGCCCTTGAGGCCGCACGCGAGTACGTCCTCGAGAACTTTCCCCACCTAGATTACGGAAAAGAGATCGTCGTAGACGTCCGCCTCGGCCAGGGATCTGGCGACCTTCAGGAAGTGTTCTCCGAGGAGGGCGCGAGCGTTCCGATGTCGAACGATACCTCCTTCGGCGTCGGCCACGCGCCGCTGACCGAGACGGAGCGAATCGTCCTCGAGGCCGAACGGGACCTCAACGGTGCATACGGCCGGGAAAATCCCGTGGTCGGGCAGGACGTGAAGGTAATGGGCAAACGCGAAGGAGACACGATCGACGTGACCCTCGCAGTCGCCATGATCGACCGGTATCTCTCGGACATCGACGAGTACGACGCGGCCGTCAGCGACGTCCGGGACCACGTGGCCGAACTCGGTCGGGAATACACCGATCGAGAGGTGAACGTCCACGTCAACACCGCGGACGATTACGAGAACGATTCCGTCTACCTCACAACGACCGGGACGAGCGCAGAACAGGGCGACGACGGATCGGTTGGTCGTGGGAACCGGTCGAACGGACTCATCACCCCGAACCGGTCGATGTCGATGGAGGCCACGAGCGGCAAAAACCCCGTCAACCACGTCGGCAAAATCTACAATCTGTTGTCGACAGATATCGCCAGGGCGGTCGTCGACGAGGTCGACGGCATTCGCGAGATCCGGATCCGCCTGTTGAGTCAGATCGGGACGCCGATCGATCGTCCACACGTGGCCGACGCCTCGATCGTCACCGAGGACGGTATGTCTGTGGCCGACATCGAGGACGAGGTGACGGCGATCGTCGACCGGAAGCTCGCGGACGTCACCTCGATCACGGCGCGGGTCATCGATGGCGAACTCACGACCTTCTGACGGACGCGATGGCGTTCGTTCGGACGTTCGGGCGAAACCGCTTTCCTCGCCCGAGCACACGTTCGATTCGATGAGGGAGCGAGACCGTCAATGACGCGCGTGTGTCTGCTGGGTGAACCGGATCTCAGGCTCCGGTACGAACTGGTCTCGAGAGAGACCTCGAGGGACGCGCTGTCGACGTACGACCTCGAGGAGCCGTATCTGAACACGGTCGCACTCGAGACAGTCTCGCTCGGGGCTGCAGTCTCGCTTCTCAACGACCTGAGCTGGTATCTCGTTCGGTTCGTGCGGGATGCATTCGTTCTTGAGCCGTCGGTGAGCGAGGCCGAGTGGCTATCGCGGTCGGTCGCAAATGCCATCAGGGACGAGGAGTTGGTTCCCGCGGAGTCGGGTCGATTTCTGAAAATATACGGAGTCGACGACGGCGAACTCGTCGAACCCATGTTCGCGGCCCGGACCGGGCCGACGCGTCCCGAGTACGACCTTCGCGAGGTCGACGATACGCTCGTGGTTCGAGTCACTGAGTCGGAGTTCGAAGTCTGAGCGGTATTTTTGTCGTGTACCGCTACCGTTCTATCGGACTTACTCCACTAGGTACGCGCGAAAGCTATTCAACGCCGCTACGTGTTGCCATCGAGTAGATCACCGGATGAATCACGACGAGACGCCGGATGGGATAACGCACCTGTTCGCTCAGGCAGTTCGCGACCGCGAGGGGGCGTTCGTCTCGAGCGAGTGGCAGGCGGCTGCGACTCCGGATTCAGTTCGCCTCACCTACGGATTTCCCTTCGCGGAATCGTTCCCAAACGAGGACCTGCTCGCGGCGGCCGAGTCGCTTCTCGAAACTGACCCGGAGCACGCCCTCCAGTACGGTGGCGGCGAGGCGTCGGCTAGGTTGCCCGACATCGTCGCCCGCAGGAGTCGCGAGTGTGGTATCGAATGTACCGAAGGGGAAGTCGTGCTGACGAATGGCTCGATGAACGCGATCGATCTCGCGTGTCGTGCCTTCCTCGATCCCGGCGACGTCGTCTTTCTCGAGGCCCCCACGTTCGTGTGGAGCCTCTCGGTGATCCGAAATCACGGCGTCGAGATCGTCGGCTTCGACGTCGACTCGAACGGGGTCGATGTCGACGCGCTCGCAGCCGAACTCGAGGAACGCCGCCGAACGGGACGTCAGCTCCCAACGCTGTTCTATACCATCCCGAACTTCCAGAACCCGACCGGGATGACCCTGTCGCGATCGCGTCGCGACCGGTTGCTCGACCTCGCTGCCGAGTACGACTTTCTGGTGTTGGAGGACGACGCCTATGGCGAACTGCGCTACGACGGGTTGGACGTGGAGCCGCTCCGGGCCATCGACGAGTCGGGTCGCGTCATACACGCCGGTACGTTCTCCAAAGTGATCGGCCCTGGAATCCGGACCGGATGGATCATCGCGGACGACCCCGTCGCCAATCGATTGGACACACTGCAAACGGGTGGGCCGAACGTCTTCACTCGCGGGCTTCTCACGACCTATTGCGACGCCGGACACCTCGACGCTGCCGTCCCACGACTTCGCGAGGCATATCAACAGCGACGCGATCATATGCTCAAGTGTCTCGAACGGCACATGCCGGCGTCGGCGGACTGGGCGGAGCCCGATGGTGGCTTCTTCGTGTGGGTGGCGCTTCCACCGACTGTCGACACGCGGACTATGCTCGAGGATGCCGGACAGGCGGGGGTGGTATATCTTCCGGGCGAGTCGTTCTATGCGACCGAAACTGGCGGGGAACACTGCCTCCGGCTGTCGTTCAGTCACGTTCCCCTCGACGAGATGGAACGGGGGATCGAGGCGCTCGCGGAGACGGTCGAGGTGTACATGGACGGCAACCGTCGCGAGTAGCGTTCGCGATTAAATTTCCCGACCAGATGGTTAGGTGAGGAGGGACGCAGCCTGGCGACGGAGTTTTCGGGCGTCTACTCGTCGAAGAGGCCAGTCGACATATAGCGCTCGCCCGAGTCCCAGAAGACGGTGACGACGAGGGGACAGTTGTCGTCGATCGGCTCGTGGTCGACCTTCTCGTCGGAGAGAATGGCCGTCCGATTGTCGGGACCGGGACAGTCGTCCGTGGTGGTGCCGCGTTCTGTCGAGAGTCGTTCCGCGACACGTTTCGCAGCCACGAGCGACCCGCCGGATGACTGGCCGACGAGGATTCCCTCTTCTCGCGCCAATCGGCGACATTCGGCCTCCGCGGGGTCGATCTTGACGGTCTCCACGTCGTCGAGCAGGTCCCGGTCCAGATTCGGGCTGACGAACCCGGGGCCCATCCCCTGGAAGTCGTCGTCTCCCGGCTCGCCAGTAGTGAGGACGGCGTTGCCTTTCGGTTCGACACCGACGATTTCCATCTCCGGAAAGACCTCGCGAAGCCGGCGTCCGGTGCCGGAGATCGTGCCACCCGTCCCGATTCCGGCCACGAGCGCGTCCACCGTCAGGTCCCCGACCTGCGTCAGTATCTCCTCGGCCGTCGTCCGGGCGTGCGATTCGGGATTCGCCGGGTTCTCGAACTGTCGAAGCTGGACCATGCCGTGTTCGGCCTCGAGTTCGTCGGCGCGTTCAGTGGCTTCCGAGATTTCGCCCTCGACGAGTTCGAGATCCGCGCCGAAGGCACGCATGATGTTGCGACGTTCGGGAGATTTCGACGCAGGCATCACGACCGTTATGTCGTATCCTTTTGCGGCGGCGACCATCGAGAGCCCGATACCGGTGTTACCCGAGGTCGGTTCGACGATCCGATCGCCGGGCTGGAGGGCTCCCTCGTCCTCTGCGGCTTCGACCATCGCGAGGGCCGGCCGGTCCTTCGCGCTCCCGCCCGGGTTCTTCGACTCGATCTTGGCTGCCACGACTGCCCCTGGTGGCGAATCGACCTGAACCAACGGCGACCCGATCGTCTCAAGAATACCCCGTTTCATCGAACCGTCCTTTGGTGGGTAGGTATAAAATGGCCGCGAAGGCAGCGGCGCTGCTCCGAACCGTCCCCTCGGATTCGGCCCCTCCATCGAACACGTCGCTTTTGGTGACCGACTGCAAACGTTGGGTATGGAACTCGAGACGATGCGTCCGAACCCGGTGTGGGACGCCGAGTCGTATGCGGGCGCGGTGGCGGTACTCGAAGCGGTGGCCGACGACGTCGTCGTGAAGGTCTGGGGTGGCGACTGGTGTCCGGACTGCAGAAATCAGCTCCCGGACTTCGGGGCCGCACTCGACGAAGCCGGCGTCGACGCGGTCGAGCACTACCCGGTTGAGAAGCAAGACGACGGCTCGAAGATCGGACCGAAGGTCGAGGCGTACGGGATCGAGTTGATTCCGACCGTGGTTCTCGAGGATCGCGAGTCCGGTGAGGAACTCGCCCGATACGTCGAAAACGAGGACCTCCCGATCGCGGTGTATCTGGCAGAACGACTGGAGGAACGGGACTGAGGCCCACCCTTGAGAGCAGGAGGAAATCGGCTATATTTCGGGATCTGCACCGAGCCGTTCGGCCCACTCCAGCGCTTCGTCCATGTCGTGTTGCGGTGGCGAGCAGGTAAACGACCGGCAGGCGTAGACGGTGGGCCGACCCTCGCGTCGTTCTCGGTTGCGCCACAGGGGTGGGATCGAATCGAGATCGAGCGACTCGAGCCACGGATCGAGGTCGTCGTCAGTCGGTGGTCGGATCGATAACAACCGCGTCGGCAGATACCGTCGCGAGAGCGCTTTACGAAACGATGCGGGGAGGTCGTCCGAGGCGACGGTCAACTCGAGAGCGCCGACCGATCGATCGTCGGCCGCCAGAACGAGCGAGGCGTGCCGAAGCGGATCGGACTCGAGCGTCGTCCCGTGGGTTTCCAGGACCCGTTCGACAACGTCGTCAAACCCTTCGTCAGGTGCTACGTGCGAGAGTGCGAGCAGAAACTGCAGAGCGACCCCCGTGCTGGAGGGCGTCGACGTGTCGGTGAGCTCCTGTGGACGGGCGGGCAACGTGTTGTCACCGCCGCGTTCGGTGAAATACAGGGTTCCGTCGGCCTCGTCGTAGAAGCAATCCCGGATGCACCGGCCGAGCTGCAGTGCGAACGCGAGGGATTCCACGTCGCCGGTGGCCTGGTAGGCGTCGAATGCTCCCCGGCCCAGGAACGCGTAATCTTCGAGGTAACCCGAAATCCCGACGACCCCGTCCTCGTATCGTCGGAAGAGTCGTCCCCGCCCGTCTTCGCCCCCGACATCGTCCCAGAGCTGCCGTCGAGCAAACGAGATTGCATCGAGGGATCGCTCCCCGTATTCGGTATCGAGGACGATTCCCGCCTCGGCGAGCGCCGAAATCGCCAGCCCGTTCCAGCCGGCGAGAATTTTGCCGTCCCGGGGTGGGCGGGGACGGTCGGCCCGGGCCGCGAGGACCGATTTGCGAGCGCGTTCGAGGCGGTCGCGAATGGCGGTCGGTTCCACGTCACGCCCGGCGGCGAGCGACTCGATCGACGCGGATTCGGTGAGGACCGTCCGGCCCTCGAAGTTTCCCGTCTCGGTGACGCCGTAGCGTTCGCGGAACAACTCGGCGTCGACCGGATCGTCGACGACGCGGTCGATTTCTCCGGGCGTCCACACGTAGAAGGCACCTTCCACTCGCTCCCCATCTCGCTCGCTTTGGGCATCGAGCGTGGCGTAGTACCCACCGTCGGGATGGGCGAGTTCGCGTTCGAGGAAGGCGAACGTCTCCCTGACGACGTCCGCATAGCGGTCGTCGCCGGTCAGCTGATACCCTGCGAGGTAGGCTCGCGGAAGTTCGGCGTTGTCGTATAGCATCTTCTCGAAGTGGGGCACCGTCCAATCGCGGTCGACGCAGTAGCGATGGAACCCGCCGCCAACGTGGTCGTAGAGTCCTCCGGAGGCCATCGCGTCGAGCGCCTCCCGAAGGACATCGCGATAGCCACCGCGATCGGTTCGTTCCGCTGCCCGGGCGAGCACCTGAATTCGACCGGGCTGGGGAAACTTTTGTCCGGTGCCCCAGCCACCGTGCTCGCGATCGGCCCCGCGGAGGGCCGCCTCGGCGGCCGCGTTTAGGTAGCCGTCGTCCGGTGTCGTCGATGGCTCGGCAGGGGTCTCCTCGAGTTCGCCGGTAACTGCGTCGGCCCATTCGTCGGCACGCGATTCGAGCCTCGCGCGTTTCTCGGGATCGTTCCACTCGTCTGCGATTCCGGCGAGAACGCTGCGAAACCCCGGCATCCCCTGACTCGCCGAAGGCGGGAAGTAGGTCCCGACGTGGAACGGTTTGCGCTCCGGCGTGAGCCAGACCGATAACGGCCAGCCGCCGCCACCACGCACGAGCTGACAGACAGTCATGTAGACGCTATCGACGTCGGGGCGCTCTTCGCGGTCGACCTTGATCGGCACGAAGTATTCGTTGAGAAGCGTGGCAATTCCCGGATCTGTGAAGCTCTCGTCTTCCATCACGTGACACCAGTGGCAGGCCGAGTATCCGATCGAGAGGAATATCGGGACGTCGCGCTCGCGTGCGAGTTCGAGGGCCTCGTCGTCCCAGGGCTGCCAGGCGACCGGGTTGTCGGCATGCTGGCGGAGGTACGGGGAAGCGGTCTCGGCGAGACGGTTTTCCATGAACACGTCTCGGGGCTCGCAATACTAAACGCCGTGGGCGTCAGGTGGGTCCCCAAGCATGGGGCCACTCCCGTGGATAGCACCTTATTTGGGTGGTGGGAATCTCCAACCAGGTATGAAGCTCTCTCGGCGTGACGCGCTTCGAACGGCCGGCGGCTTGGCACTCGCCGGACTCGCGGGCTGTATCGAGGAGCGGGTCACGGAACGCGAGACTCGAATCACCGATCGTGCCATCTCGACGCTCTCCCCGCAAACGGAGGACGCTGCCCTCTCGAGTGACGATTTTGACGACTACATCGACGACATGGTCGACCGGTACGGCAACGGTGGCGTCTGGGGGTCTGACGCGGATTCTGGACAAGGATTCGAGCGGGCATACGTCCAGCGCCACGCGATAACCCACGATACGGCTCGCAATCCGACCGAGCGCGAACTCGTCCTCGGCACTGACGAGTTCGACCCGGATGCGCCGATCTTAATCGCGGACGCCTGTCTCGCGATGTACGATCTCGGGGACGGGTTGTATCGGTACTGGCTGTGGACCGCTGCCGATTCGGCGGATTCGAGACTCGTCGGCAACGCAAACGTCGACACGCTCTCTGTCGGCCTTCGGTCCCGGAACGGAATCCTCGCCGATGCGGTCGAACCGGTCGTCGAAGACGGTCGTGCGACTGTCGACTTGGGTGCGCCACCGTCGGGGCAATTTCCCATCCCCGATGGATCGCTGAATACCACGTCAGTCCTTGGCGAACAGGGCGTATACGCCGTCATGTGGAACGGGGACCGCGAGGGAGTCCAGTCGATTAATGCCGTGTGCGAGGAGGAACGGGCCGAGGAGTACGATCTGTTCTGGTCCACTTCGCTCGGGTATCGAACCGAGGAAACGGTGTAACGTCCGTTAAGTTCGCGTTGGGATATCGAACCGAGGAAACGGTGAAACACCTGTTCTGGTCGCGTCGGGATTTCGGACGCGATCGACCACCACAACGTTAAGGATGTGGTCGACCGTCTCAACTATCGCCACGCATTCGGTGTTGACTTATGACAGGTAACCGCCTCGACGCATACCACTTCTACGAGGAGGACTGGGAGAGCTACGACGAACTGTACGACCGATTCGACTGGGAGGTTCCGGAACGATTCAACATGGCCACCTACGCCTGCGACCGGTGGGCAGACGACCCAGATCGAGTCGCCATCTACGCCGAACTTGAGGACGGTTCGCGCGAGACGTACGCCTTCGGGATACTCAGAAACGCCACGAACCGGCTTGCGAACTACCTCCACGCCCAGGGCGTCGAACGGGGCGATCGCGTCGGCGTCAACACTCCCCAACGCGTCGAGACGGTGATCGCACACCTCGCGTGCTGGAAATTGGGTGCCGTCTCGGTTCCCTTGAGCACCCTGTTTGGCCCGGACGCGATCGGCTACCGACTCGACGACGCGGGCGCGGTGGCCGGCATCGTCGACGAGTCCAACATGTCCGATTTCCGGACGGCCAACGAGGACCTCGACCTCGATACCGTCCTCACTGTCGGGTCGGTGGACGAACGGGACGGCGAGGCTGATCTCTGGAACGCCATCGAGGAGTATTCGGATTCATTCAATCCGGTAGACACCGACGCCGAGGACGACGCCCTCCTGATTTATACCTCCGGGACGACCGGCAATCCCAAGGGCGTCCGGCACGCACACCGCGTCCTGCTCGGTCACCTCCCGCTTTTCCTTACCACGTTCGCCAACATGTCCATGAGGGACGACGATGTGTTCTGGACCCCGTCGGAGTGGGCGTGGATCGCGTCGCTTTTCGACGTCGTCGTGCCGGCGCTCTACTACGGAAAGCCCGTGGTCGCCTACGGCAGCAGTGGGTTCGACCCCGTCGAGGCGTTTCAGGTGATCGAACGCTACGGCGTGAGCAACTTCTTCGCGCCGCCGACCGCCCTCCGAATGATGATGCAGGTCGACGACCCGGGCTACGACGTGGAGACGATCCGGACAGTTGCGAGTGGGGGCGAATCCCTCGGAGAGAGCGTTGCCGCGTGGGCCGCCGACACCTTCGACGGTGCGGACGTCCACGAGGGGTACGGCCAGACGGAGGCGAACATGCTCGTCGGCGACTGTACCGCACTGTTCGAGTCCCGCGAGGGCGCCATCGGGCGAGCCGGTCCCGGTCACGAGGTCGCGATCGTCGACCCTCAGACGGCCGAAGCTACAGTCGATACGGGCGAGGTCGGCGAAATCGCCCTCAGGTACGGGGGCAACCCGGTCTGTTTCAAAGAGTACTGGGCCAAACCGGAGAAAACTGCCCAAAAGGTCAGGAACGGTTGGCTCCTCACGGAGGATCTCGGTCGAATGGACGAAGACGGGTTCGTCGCCTTTGAGAGCCGCAAAGACGACGTCATCATCAGCGCGGGCTACCGGATCGGCCCCACGGAGATCGAGGAGACGCTTTCTACCCACGAGTCCGTCGCGGACGCCGCCGTCATCGGCGTCCCGGACGACGAGCGCGGGGAGGTCCCGAAGGCGTACGTCGTCCTCGCATCGACGGACGTCGACGACGAGGCCCTCCGGGGAGACCTCAGACAGCACGTTCGCGACCGACTGGCACAGTACGAGTATCCCCGGGAGATCGAGTTCGTCGAGGAGCTCCCCCAGACCAGCACAGGTAAGGTCCGTCGGGCCTCCCTCCGCGAGGAGGATGGTCTGCAGTAAGTACCTCGACTTCGGGAATCTTCTCGGCGTATTCCGCGTCGGAGAGCAACGCTTACGGGTCTGTGCGATCCCCTCTCGAGTATGGCCGAGACGGTACTTCTCGTCGGGGGTGGCGGGCGCGAACACGCCATCGCCCGTGCGATAAACGAAGCCGAGGATGCGACCCTGTACGCGTGTGCGTCGAACCGGAACCCAGGAATCGCGGCCCTGGCTGCAGGGTTCGAGACGATCGAGGAGACCGACACGGACGGGATCGTCGCTTACGCAGAGGACGTCGGTGCGACGCTTTCGGTAATCGGTCCGGAGTCCGCACTCGCTGCTGGCGTTGCCGATGCACTCGACGACGCCGGGATTTACGCGTTCGGTCCGCGGGCCGACGCGGCCCGTATCGAGACGGACAAGGCGTTTCAGCGGGAGTTCATGGCCGAACACGACGTGCCCGGATGTCCGGCCTTCGCCACATTCGAGGACGCCGCGGCGGCCGCCGAGTACCTCAGAGAGTACGACGGCGATCTGGCGATCAAACCACAGGGGCTGACTGGCGGGAAAGGGGTCCGCGTTACCGGTGACCAGATCACCAAATCGGAGGGGGAGCAGTACATCCTTGAGTCGGCCTACGACGAGTTCGTCCTTGAGGAGCGGCTGGTGGGCGAAGAGTTCACGATCCAGGCGTTCGTCACAGAAGGCGACTATCGGCTGTCGCCGGCCGTTCAGGATCACAAACGTGCCTATGAGGGTGACGAGGGGCCGAACACGGGTGGGATGGGTTCCTACAGCGACGCGACGGTGGCACTCCCGTTCATGACCGACGCGGATTACGAGGACGCGGTCGAGATCATCGACGCAGTGGTATCTGCGTTGCCCGGGTACAAGGGGATTCTCTACGGACAGTTCATGCTCACCGCCGAAGGTCCAAAAGTCGTCGAGTTCAACGCCCGATTTGGCGATCCGGAGGCGATGAACACGCTACCGGTGCTCGAGACGGATTTCGTTTCGATACTCAGGGCGGCTCGCGACGGCGGGGCCCTTCCGCCCCTCGAGTTCGCTGATCGGGCCACCGTCTGCAAGTACGCCGTTCCGGCGGGGTACCCGACCGATCCGGCGGCCGGTGCGAAGGTCGGCATCGACCCTGAGTCCGCCGGCGACGCGCTGCTGTTTTACGCGAGCGTCGACGCGCGCGAGGACGGAATCTACACGACCACCTCGCGTTCGTTTGCCGTCGTCGGACTCGGCGAATCGATTACCGAAGCTGAATCCATCGCCGAGGGCGCGATTTCGCGGGCCGGCGAGGAAGGTCTTCGCGTTCGTCACGACATCGGTACACCCGAACTCGTCCAGAAACGCATCGATCACATGGCCGAGATTCGAGGCCAGTAGTCGACTCGACGTTGGTCACCCCCGTCGTCGCGATCAGCGATCGAACTCGCTCATGATCGTTTCGAGGCTTCCCACTGTGGCGATGAGATCTGCCACGTACTCACCCTCGACCATCTCGGGAAGTGCCTAGAGGTTCGAAAACGACGGAACGCGTATTTTGAATCGGGCCGGCGTTTCGGTTCCGTCGGCGCGAATGTATATCCCGAGTTCGCCCTTCGCGGCTTCGACGGCCCGGTAGGTCTCGTCGGTTCCGGGTTTGAGCGTTCGAGGCCCGGTCGTCAGTCGGCCACTCCTCGAGTAACTCTACGCACTGTTTGACGATTGTAGCTGATTCTTCAATCTCGTCCATTCGAACGAGGACCCGACTGAAATTTTCGCATCCAGATCTGGTTACCACGGTCCAGTCGAGGTGGTCGTAGTAGCCGTAGGGATCGTCTCGACGCAAATCGTAATCGATGCCGGATACTACGACGTCCCGCGGACGGGACGCGTCGAGGATGTCGCCGACCGGCTCGGATGCGCCCCGGGCACGGCTTCCGAACATCTCCGGAAAGCCGAATTGAACGTAATCCGTACGGTGGTCGAAGAACGCGTCCCTTGACGGATTACGGGCGCTCGTCTGCTAGCTCTACCAAGGCTCGCCGGGCGTTCTCGAGTGCGTTTTCTTTGGTGGCAGGATATGCCTCGACTTTCGCCCGAAACGTGATCCCGTCTCCGAGTTCGACCTCGCCGCCAAAGGCGGCTTGCTTGTCAAGTGTGAGATAGAACGCGCTGTTCTCGTCGATTCGATCCTCGAGCTGCTCGATCACCGTATCGACGTCCCCGAGTCCCGCGAGTGCTCCGAGAACGTGTCTGATCTGGTCGGCTCGTTCCAGACGGATCGAGTGGACGAGGATCCGATCGCCAAAGTGCCCCTGGGTTTTCTGGCGCTCGATTTCGGTATCCTCCGGAAGCAACGTCCGGAGCGCCGCCTCGACTCGTTTTTCGTCCTCAGTGGCATAGCAGAACGCACGAAGATCGACGTAGTGAAACGGGACGGCACTCACGATCGTCGCCTACGCTTCCGCTTCGTCTTGGTCGAGGTCTTCATCGTCTTCGTCGACCGCTTCCGCTGCGGCTTCGAGGGAGTCCTCGGCAATTCCAGCCTCCTGCCCCGCCTCGAACTTGACGATGTAGGTGGAATCGCCGAACATCGTTTCCGAAACCTGGGAGACTTCCCCGACCTCGCCGTCGTGTTCGCTGTGCTCGTCGTGGAAGACGACGCGGTCGCCCTTCTCGAATGTCATGTATGCTCCTTTTCACCGCCGGGAAAAAAGGCCGTCGTTTCGGTCGGCTCGGACCATCTCGTTGTTTCGGTCGTCTCCGGCTGTATCGACACTACCTCGCGAAAGTTTCCGTTACCACTCGACGCCCTCGGACTGTTCCGCGTCCATGCGTCGTATCACAGCTCGCGCGTTCGATGCGTCGTACCCGAACATGACAGAATCGGCGTACGCTTCGGCCACCTCTACGGCGTGAATGAGGTCGTCCACGTCGACATCGACGGCGTAGAGTTCGATCCCGATGGGAGTCTCGAGACGATCGACGAATCCGGAGGCGATGATCTCGAGCCAGTATGTGGTTCCGTAGACCGTATCGTACAGCGGGATCACGAACTCGTCCACGAGCGGTTCGATGGCCTCGAGGTCGATCCCGGAACGCTCGTAGAGGTGTTCCCCGTAGGGATCCGGATACAGCGTCATCGACGTTCGGCCCGGGATTCGATCCGTCGCCTCCTCGAGAAATGACGTGATCACGGAGGCCCGCCACTCGTATCGATCCTCGAGATTGGTTTCAGTGGGTGGCGGTCCATTCCCGCTCGCGTGACGATCTTCGGCCCACGTCTCGAACAGGCGGTTACACCTGTTACAGTAACAGAACTCGGGACGGGGAAATCCCACATCGTCTAGCCGGAGATTTGGATTTACCTCGACGCAGTCGTCGATGATGGCGAGGAGTCCCTCGCGATAGCCTTCGTGCGTCGGACAGATGTACGCCCAGTCGAAGTACGTGCGATCGCGGGTCGCCGGCCTGCCGTCCGCATCGACGGGCACGAGGTCCGGTTGCTCCTCTGCGGCCGCGTTGTCGCCGAAACACGACACCATGTTGGTCGCCCCCTCGAGGGGGTCCGACGCGCGTCCCGACACGTCCTTGACCTCGTAGAAGGCGCGTTCGAACTCTGGCCACTCGGTTTCCTCTGGGTTCCGTGTGACGACGCCGTACATGCCTCTCGTTCCGGGCGGCGATGGGTAATACTGTCGTTCGGGCCGACCGACGAATCTGTCTACCGCCGTGCGACGTAGAGGGCGACGATGGCGACGAGGAGGACGAGAAACAGGGTCTTTTTGGACATGTGCTACTGGAGGTGAGGCGGGGACTAAGAATTTATCCTTTCTGGCGATGTAATATCTTTTCAGGCCACGCTAATGTGTGCAGCGAGCGACTCGCGGATGATGGTTTCACAGTACACGCAACGGACGCCGCCGTCGAGTACTTCGAACCGCGATTCGACGGGTTCGGACGCCGTCGTGATACAGTTGGCATTGGGACACGACAACACTCCGATGACTTCCTTGGGTCGGCTCAATCGATGTTTCTCGACCACCTCAAATTCGCGGACGATGTTGATCGTTGCGGCGGGGGCGATGAGCGAGAGGACGTCCACCTCGTCCTGGCTGAGTTCTCGTCCTTCGACCTTCACGATGTCTTTCCGTCCGAGACGATCCGAGGGGACGTTCATCCCGACGCTAACTTCTTCGCCGGAGGTACCGTCAATACCGAGAATCGCCAGCACGTTGAGCGCCTGGCCGGCAGCGATGTGATCGATGACGGTACCGTTGCGAATTTTTGAGACGCGGAGTTCTGTTTCTGGGTCGGTCATAGCATCTGATCAAGGAGGGCCATCCGGACAGGGATGCCGTTGTGGGCTTGCTGGAAGTACGTTGCGTGATCCGTGTCGTCGACGTCGGCGGCAATCTCGTCGATACGTGGCAGGGGATGCATCACTACGAGGTCGTCACTCGCTTTCTCGAGGGTTTCGGCGTCGATCCGGTATTCTCCGGCGACCTGTCTGTACTCGTTCTCGTCGGGGAACCGTTCGCGCTGGATCCGGGTGACGTACAGGACATCGAGCGTGTCTAGGACGGCGTCGATCTCGGTGTGTTCGCGCACCTGCGCTCCGCTCTCGTGCAGGTCGTATCGGACGCTCCGCGGAAGGCGAAGCGACTCCGGGCTGATAAAGTGCTGGGTCGCATCGAAGGTCGTCAGGGCCTGCGCCAACGAGTGGACGGTTCGACCGTACTTCAGATCTCCCACGATCCCAATCGAGAGGTTGTCGAAACCGGCGCTCTCTCGGATCGTATAGAGATCGAGGAGCGTCTGGGTCGGATGCTGCCCCGCACCGTCGCCGGCGTTGATGACCGGTACATCCACGAACTCGCTGGCCAGTTTCGCGGCTCCCTCGCTCGGATGTCGCAGGACGATTGCGTCCGCATAGCCCTCGATGACCCGGACCGTGTCCGCGAGGGATTCCCCCTTCTGTACCGAGGACGTTTCGACGCTTCCCATGTCGATCGTGTCGCCTCCGAGGCGTTTCATGGCTGCATCGAAACTCAACTTCGTGCGAGTGCTCGGTTCGAAAAAGCACAGGCCCAGAAGTGAGCCACCGTGAGTGTCCGCGTACGCTCTCGGCGTAGCGGCAATCTCGGCGGCTCGATCGAGCACCGCCTCGATGTCGTCGCGCGACAGTTGTTTCGCGCTGATGAGGTGGTCGTGCCGCATTATCGAACCCGCGCTCCGAACGGTCTTGAATCCCTCGTCCTCGATCCGGTGTCGCCACGTCGGGGGCAACGTTAATTGTCACTGCGGGTATATACGAGGCCATGGTCGACCGTCTGCGTACCGGGATCGAGGTACTCGATCGCAAACTCGACGGAGGTCTGCCGGCCGGGAGCGTGGTGCTGCTATCTGCTACGCCAGCTAGCCAGGCGGAGCTGTTGCTCTATGAACTGACCGCAACTCGTCAGACCCTGTATCTCTCGCTTTCGAGAACGAGCGACGCGGTTTCCGAGAGTCTCGAAGCCGCTGATACGCGGACGGGCGATCCGACGATCTGGGACGTCACCGGCGACGCACCGCTGGATCACGCCACGAAACTCGTGTCGACGCTCCCCGAGTCGGCAAATCTCATTATAGACCCCGCCGACGTGCTCGAACGGCAGGAGCCAGCGCGCTACCGGAATTTCATGAACGAGTTGCAGAATCAGGTCTCGAACACGAACGGCCTCGCTGTCCTGCACTGTCTCGACGGGCGCGATGTCCCGAGGCTCAGGGACACGACAGAGTACATGGCGGACGTTGTGTTCGATCTGGACACCCGGACCAACGGAGACCGCATCGAAAATCGGCTTACCATCCCGAAATTCCGGGGCGGTCGGGCCATCGCAGAGGTCATCAAACTCGAGCTCGGCGACCACGTCGGGATTGACACGAGCCGCGACATCGCGTGACGGATCGCGTTCTGAGTGGCAAGCCTCCCGCGTATTTATATAGAAACCTGGAACAGCATTCCCGTGATCTAACGACCGACCGGCAGACCGACGAGGCCGTCGTGCGGGCGAAGGCTGCCGGATCAGTACCGATCCGTATCCGTCGACCGTTGCCGGCTGATCACCCGTCTGTTCGCCAATCCGCCGTTTGAAGTAGTTGCCCCGTTCACGTTGGGTATGGAGCTGTTCGGAACGGCCGGGATTCGGGGCGACGCCCGGACCGAAATCTCGCCGCGACTCGCACTCGACGTCGGCCTCGCGCTCGCTCGAGATGGCGACACGTTCGTCGTCGGCCGGGACGGACGAGAAACGGGCCCCGCGATCGCAGCCGCCGTCGAAGCGGGCCTCGAAAGCGGTGGCGCCGACGTCGTCAAAATTGGGCAGGTCCCGACACCGACGCTTGCCTTCGCATCGAGGAATCGGCGTGGCGTGATGGTCACGGCGAGTCATAACCCCCCGCACGACAACGGGTTGAAATTGTTCGTCGACGGCGTCGAGTACGATGGCACGGCCGAACGACGTATCGAAACCGCTGTCGCCGAGGATCCGCACCCGGTCGAGTGGACCGACTGGGGCGACAGTCGACACGAGCAGGTGCTCTCGTCGTATCGGCGTGCCGTCGTCGAATATGCCCGTGATCGTGTCGGCGACTCCGAGGGATTGCGAATCGCCGTCGATTGCGGCAACGGGATGGGGAGCCTGGCGACGCCCCAGGTCCTGCGAGAACTCGGTGTCCACGTCGTGGCCCTCAATGCCAACGTTGACGGCCATTTTCCCGGCCGGGACTCCAAGCCGACGCCGGAGAGTCTCACGGACCTCCGGGCGTTCGTTGCCGATGGCGACTTCGACGTCGGGATCGGTCACGATGGCGATGCCGATCGAATCGTGATCGTGGACGAACGTGGCGACGTCGTACACGAGGACACCGTCCTCGCGATCTTAGCTGGTTTCTATACGGCCGCAAGTGGTGCCGACGATCCGGTGGTCCTGACGACGCCGAACGCCTCCGGCCGAATCGACGAGCACGTTCGACACTCGGGCGGTCGAGTCGAACGCGTTCGCCTCGGTGCACTTCACGAAGGCACCGCGAACACGCAGGCGAACGCTGGAGCGGACACCGACGTGGTGTTCGCCGCCGAGCCGTGGAAACACGTCCATCTTCCGCTCGGTGACTGGATCGATGGCGTCGCGAGTGCAGCGGTCCTCTCGGGGCTAATCGCCACCCACGGTCTCGAGGCTCTTCGAGACCCGATCACCGAGCGCCCGTACCAAAAAGTAAGTGTGGACTGTTCGGACGACCGCAAGGAGGCGGTCATGCGGACCATCGAAACCGACCTTCCGGAAGCCTTCCCTAATGCAACGGTCGACACCGAGTACGGGGTCCGGCTGACCTTCGACGACGATTCTTGGGTCCTGGTTCGGCCGAGTGGAACGGAGCCCTACGTTCGCGTGTATGCTGAACGGGAGAACATCGATGAGTTCGTCGCCGAGGTCGTCGCGATCGTCGAGCGAGCGATCGAGTAGATCGGGCGCACATATTTCCCCTCCCCTGCCGATCGGCCGATATGGACGACGCAGAACTCATCGAGAACGCCCGGGAGGCGTTCGAATCCGCGTACACACCTTATTCCGAGTACCGCGTCGGTGCCGCGTTACTCGTCGCCGACGGCTCGGTGTATACCGGGTGTAACATCGAGAACGCGAATTACTCGAACAGCATACACGCCGAGGAACTCGCACTGGCGAAGGCCGTTCAGGCGGGCCATCGGGAGTTCGACGCGATCGCCGTCGCGTCCGATCGACAGGACGGAGTCACGCCATGTGGAATGTGTCGACAGTCGATCGCGGAGTTCGACGACAGCGACCTTCGCGTCCTCTGCGATCGTGGCTCGGCTGTCGATTCGTACACGATCGGTGACCTGTTACCGGCGGCGTTCACAGGGGCGATGCTCGAATGACGTCCAATGACGAACAGTATCACGTGGAACTCGCACCCGGAGACGTCGAGGGCCCGGTCCTGCTACCGGGAGACCCAGACCGGATCGACGTCATTACCGACCAGTGGGACGAGGTAGTGGAAATCGCATCCCACCGTGAATATCGAACCGTCAGGGGGCAATACGACGATGAACCGCTCGCGGCCACCTCGACCGGTATCGGGTCGCCATCCGCAGCCATCGCCGTCGAGGAACTCGCCAGGGTCGGTGTCGAGACGTTCCTTCGCGTGGGTTCCTGCGGCGCCATCCAACCGGGGATTGACGTCGGCGACCTGATCATCACGACGGCTGCGGTTCGCCAGGAGGGGACCAGCGGGGAATATATTCGAGAGACGTATCCCGCGGCCGCCCACACCGACGTCGTTACGGCACTCGTCGCGGCAGCAGAACGACTCGGATACGATTACCACGTGGGCGTCACGTGCTCGACGGACTCGTTTTACGCCGGGCAGGCGCGTCCCGGGGTCGACGAATTCGAAGCTGCCGGCGCGCAGGCGGATTTCGAAGAACTCCGAAACGCCGGGGTTCTCAACTTCGAGATGGAGGCGAGTGCGATACTCACGCTTGCGGGAATCTATGGACTTCGGGCAGGGGCCGTCTGTTCGGCCTACGCGAATCGTCTGACTGGGGAATTTCGGACGGAGGGTGATTCGAAAGCCGCCGAAACGGCCTCTCTGGCGGCATCGATCCTCGCCGAGATGGACCGCGAGACGGCCGCGGCAGACGCCGAGCGGTGGCATCCGGGACTTCGAGAGTAATATCGCGCGTGTCGATCACATGTAGGGGTAGGCCCGTAGCGCTGCCGCAGGACCGGTGATCTTTCGGATCCATCGCAGTGCGGCTGCCTTCTTGAGTTGTTCTGCAAACGGTCCCGTGACCGTCTCCTTGATAGCACGGACGCCCACGACGTCGTTCGCGACGGCGTCGTCGCCAACGGAAATCACTGTTCCCATGTCCCGGTATACCCACGGTTCGATTGGTTCCTCGCGGATGGATCGGGCGACGTTCGTCGCGGCGACTTCGGCGGCCTGCCAGGCCGCCTGGGCGGTGGGCGGTACCGGCCTGTTCGTCGTCGGTTGTTCGACGAGTGCCGCATCCCCCAGGGCGAAGATACGCTCGTGTGAGGTCTGGAATGTTGGCGACACTTCGAGGCGGTTGGTTCGTGGTTGCTGGTCGACGTCGGCGGTGGTAGCGACCTCGTGACCGGTAATACCTCCGGTCCACAGGAGTACATCGTACTCGAGGGCAAGGTCTTCGCTCCCGTAGACGGTATCTTCATCGACCTCGCCGATGAACTCGCCGGTGTGGATCCGCACCTCCTTCGCTTCGAGGAGTTCCCGAAGCGTGGCCTGGACGACGGGATCGTTGTTCGGGAACACGCTGTCGAGGCCTTCGACGAGGTGAATCTCGATCGGGGCTCGTTTTTCGTCGCGGAACGCCGCTATCTCGCCGGCGGACTGGATGCCAGAGAGACCAGCCCCACCGACGACGACCTGAGCGGGATCCGATCGTGACGCCTGCTGTGATACCCGTTCGAGGTCGTTGTGTATCTCGAGGACATCTTCGAGGTTTTTCACGGTCGACGCGTTCCGTTTCACCCCCTCGATACCGAAGTACGCAGTCCGGGATCCGATGCCGACGACGAGGTAGTCGAATGGGACGATCGACCCGTCTTCGAGTACGAGCTCGCGTGTGTCGACGTCGATTTCGACGACCCGTCCTTCGACGAATCGGGTGGCTGGCGATTTGAGCGACTCGATCGGGAAGGTGATCTTCGGTCCCACGGAGGGGTCTCGAATGATTCGGTGGGATTCGTGGAGAACGAAGTGGTGGTCCACGTCGGAAATCCACGTGAGATCCGCCTCGCTATCGAGTTCGGATTCCAGTCGCTGTATGGTACCGGTTCCGACGTATCCCGATCCCACGACGACCACGTCGTCAGCCATACAGTCACGTGGGGGTCGCGCGGTTACAAACCTGTTGACCGATTCGGTGCCGCATTCGTCGTCGATGTCCAACCGAGAGCAAAACGGACATCCGTGCGTCGAACGTCGCCGTCACGGATTTCGCCGGAAATCAGTGGAGGGGCTCTTCGTCTCCCGCGGGAGCTTCCATGCGATCGATGGTGAGGATCAGGCTGTTGTTCGTATCGTCTTTCCCCTCGAGGGTTCCGTCGATACGGAGCTTCGATAGCGGAGTCGGGCCCACGGTGATCGTATCACCCTCGTGGAACTGCGATATCGACCCCTGGAGCTTGATATCGGCCCTGCACAGTTCGGGGTGATGGACGCTCGTGAGATCGATTTCCTGGACGTTCGCGTCGGGGACGAGTTCTCCTCTGTGGTGAAGGGGGACGTCCGCCGCCTGGTCCATCTCCTGTATCTTGAGGGCGTCGTAGGCGGTCGCAGTCGGTTTGTACCCTCCTTTCGGTCCCGGGACACCTTCGACTAGCTGGAGTGCTTTCAGACTCTGCATCTGGTTTCGAATCGTCCCCGGGTTCCGATCGACTTCCTCGGCGATGTCTTCGCCCTTTACTGCCTGTTCGGACTCCCTGTACAGGTTTACGAGTTCCTGTAGAATCGTCTTCTGACTCGGGGTGAGCTCGATCGATGACATTAGGTATCGTTCGGTAGTTCTCTCCTTAAACCCGCCGGTGCGGCAAACGCAGGGTTTACCACGCATCCTCGGGGCTCTCCGTGTCACGGTACATCACAACGAACAAGAGGGCCGCATCCTAATTGGTGGATTGTCTCATGACTACGCCAGTTATCGTCGACGCAGTACGGACCCCGTTCGGGAAGGATGGCGGCTCGCTTC
>JBKGZK010000002.1:0-91306 GCA_046545615.1 Natronomonas sp. | reverse complement strand
ACGACGGGCGGAATGTAAGAAACTCGCAACTTGGGGACCGTCCGTTTCGGTGTAAGTGAATATGGCGTTCAGCTATCGCCAGGGTGTCGAGTTCGAGCCGTCGGTTCACGGTTGAGCCTGTTAGGTCCGGGCAGTACAGGCTCCACAGGTGTCTGCCGATCGAAACGAGACGCTGTCATCAGCCGCACTCGCCAGTGGTGAATACCAACCGGAACGGTCGACGGATTGCACACCCCATACACACTTTACAAACCCCTCCCCGAAGACGACGCGTGTCGCTGGCACTCTCGCCGATGATCGTGGGCCTGCTCGTCGCCGTCGTCCTGGTGGCAGGTGCCATCAACGGTGTTGCCGGGTTCGGTTTTGCGCTCGTCGGGACGATGGTCCTCGCGACCGTCGTCGACCCGGCGACGGCCGTCGTCTTCATGATCCTCCCGATTCTGTCGGTGAACCTCTCGCTAGTCCGCGATCTGTCGATACCCCAGCTCCGGACGTGTGGGCGCCGGTTCGGCCTCCTGATGATCGCCGCGCTTGTCGGTACGATTGTAGGCATGGCCGGCCTCGAGTGGATCCCGGAGGCCCCATTGCGGGTCGCCCTGGGTCTCGTTTCGCTCGGGTTCGTAGCGAGCGCCCAGCGAGTGATTCCGATCCCTGGTCTGACGAGGGCGAAAGAGGGTTGTTTCGTGGAGACACCCCTTGCGATGGCCGGCGTCGGTGGCGTCTCGGGCCTCCTGTTCGGTGGAACCAACGTCGGCGTCCAGCTCGTCGCCTACCTTCGGAGCTGCGACCTCTCACACGGTCTGTTCGTGGGGGTCGTCGCCATGGTGTTTCTCGGTCTCAACGGAGTCCGCGTCGTCGTTGCGGGCGTCTTCGGACTCTACCCGAGCAGTGCGGTCTTTCTCGCGTCGATGGCGGCGACCGTCCCCGCACTCGCCGGCGTCGAACTCGGGAAGCAACTCCGCGCGAAAGTCACAGCGTCCCGGCGTCGGGCCACCGTGCTCGGACTCCTCACCATCATCGGCGTTCGACTGATGCTCGGTGGGCTCGGGATCGCCTGAATCGGTGTCGTCCGCCATCGAACGAACGTATGAGGGGTGTGTAACCCGACCGTCACATACCCCGAACCGTTTTACAAACCGCCATCGCGCATCGAACCATGAGCACGCACGTTGCAATCGTCGGCGCGTATGGCAGTGCAGGTGTCGCGGCAGCCGAAAAACTCGCCGAGGTCCCCGATGTCCGGCTGACCCTCGTCGACGACGGTGAACCTGGCGGAGGGCTCTGCATCATGAAGGGATGCATGCCCTCGAAGGAAGTACTCTCGGCCGCCGAACACCGTTTTCTCGCCCGTCATGATGATCGGCTCTCAGGAGGTCTCCCCGGTGTCGATCTCGAGGCCGTGGTCGACCGGAAAAACGAACACATCTCGAACTTCGCCGCCCATCGCAGGGCTGCCGTGAACCGGCTCGCTCAACGCGACGACGTCGAGTTTTTCCACGACACGGCCCGGTTTCTCGGCGATCGACAACTCACGGTGGGCGATCGGACGCTCGACCCCGATTACGTGGTCCTCGCGACCGGATCGTCGGTGAGCGTTCCGGGCGTACCGGGTATCGAAGAGGTCACCGTCCAGACTAGTGCTGACGTCCTCGACGGGACGTCTTTCGACGAATCTGGCATCGTGATAGGCTTCGGATACGTGGGAATGGAACTCGTTCCGTACCTGAGTGAGGCGGCGGGCCTAGACCTCACCGTCATCGAACACGACGCCCGTCCGCTCGATGAGGCAGACGCCCCGTTCGGTGACACCCTGTTGGAATACTACCGTGAATCCTTCGATCTCGAGGTGCTGACGCACGCCCAGGAGAAACGTCTCGAACCGACGAAAGATGGCGGCGTTCGACTCGTCGTCGATATGGACGGTATCGAGCGTGACATCAAGGCCGACCACCTGTTCGCCTTTACTGGCCGCCGTCCCGCGCTTGACTCGCTGGATCTCGATCAAACCACCCTCGAACCGGGATCGGGGTGGGTTTCCCCCACGATGCAGGCACGTGACGACGACCGTGTGTTTGTCGTCGGCGACGCCAACGGCACAGAGCCGATTCTCCACGTCGCTAAGGAACAAGGATTTCTCACCGCCGAGAACGTCGTTCGACATCGCGACGGCGACGAACTCCTCGAGTACGAGAACGTCCACCACCACGTCGTCTTTTCCGGACTGGGCGTGCTCCCGTTCGCCCGAGTCGGCCATTCCGCGCGTTCCGCCGACGTCGAATCACTCGACCACGTCGTGGTCACGCGTGAAGCCACGAGCGACGGCGTGTTCAAGACCAAGAACGTTCCGGAGGGCCTCGCGCGTCTCGTCGTCGGTGCCGACGGCACCCTCCTGGGATACCAGGGCCTCCACTATCACGCGGACGTGATGGCGAAGACGATGCAACTGGCCGTCGAAATGGAACTCGACGTTCGCGACATTCCAGACCGTGCGTATCACCCGACGACACCCGAGATTCTAGACGGTCTGCTTCGCGAGGCGGCCGACGCCGTCAAGTCGACGTGACTGCCCACACCAAAAACGTTGATACCTGTTCGCACGAACCTGTCACCATGACCGATACTCCGGACGACGATGGCCATACTTGCGACGCCTGTGGGAAATCGTTTGACAGCGAGGAGGAACTCGAACGACACGTCCACGACGTCGGCCTCGTCGATTGATTTGGATCGGGGTTTCGACGAACCGTGACGGGGCAGTTCTCGGGAAATCGAGATTCGACCGGTGGGCCAGTTTGCGCTATCACTGACACACAACCAAGTGGCGAGTCATTCACCGTTTGCGCGAGCCCCGTCGGCGGGTTCGATAGACTCGCGGAGCTCCGTATTCGCTTCGGCGATGGACGCAATCTCGTCGGAGATCATTTCGGCTTTGTTCGCCGCTTCGTCGACCATCATCGACACCATTTCAGTCCCCTCGGCCTGTTGGGACGTGCCGATTGCGATTTCGTCGATACTGCCGGAGAGTTCGTCGGTCAACTCGTTGATCTCTTCGAACGTTTCGAGCGCCCTCTGGGCGTCCTCCGCCCCGTGTTCGGTTTCGGTACAGACCTCGCGTAAATCGGTAACGACGTCGTCGACGGACACTTCGATGGATTCGATCAGGGTATCGATTTCGACTGCCTTCTCCTTCGAATCGTCTGCGAGATTTTTCACTTCGTCGGCGACGACGGCGAACCCTTCCGCACCGCTTCCGGTTCGGGCGGCCTCGATTGAGGCGTTGAGCGCCAGCATGTCGGTCTGGTCGGCGATGTCGTCGATCGACTGGACGAACTCGCCGATTTCGTCGATTTTCGAACTCAGGGTATCTACTGCCGTCGCGACCCGTTCTGCCTTCGAGTGGATCGACTCCATCTGGTCGGTGAGCGACCGAGCCATCTCCTCGCCCTCCGTCGTGAGCGACGAGGTCCGGTCGCTTCGGTCGTTGATGGTGTCCGCCGAGACCGCGATCTCCTCGACGGCCGCACTGATGTCACCGATTTCGCGACTAATATCCATCATGTTCTCGGCCTGCTGACCGGCGAGCAGATCGATTTCCTGCATATTACGATCAATGTCGTTCACTCCTTCGACAACCTCGGCGCGTCGGTCGGGATCGATTGCCGCGTTTGGAGTGTGGCTCACGAAATCCGACGCGATCTGCCCGATATCTCTTGCGACGAGTCGCTGAACGCGTCCGCTTTCGATAGCCGGAATTTCGGCCCGGTCCGTCAGTTCGATCACGACATGTTGCACCGACGCGAGAATCTCGATCACGTCGGTGTGGGTGAGGTCCGCCGTTCGACACCGGTCGACGAACCCCTCCGCGTCGGGCGTCGGGGTGGCGAGGACCTCCTGTATATATTCCTGTCCGATCGCGGCGGCGGTCGCTTCGGTCGTCAACTCGGATAGGTGTTCCAGAGGCACGGCGTCCCGAACGGCGGACTCGAGATGATGTTCGTCGAGTGCGATTGCGTCGTCGATTCTCGGTCTCGTATCTTCGAGGGGTGGGTGGGGGCTATTCGACGAACTGGTTTTTTCCGACATGTTCTATCACCGTGTATGATTGATATATAATAAAAAATTCATAGGGGGTTGTTTGTACAAGTTGCACAGTCGAGTGGTTTTTAATCGCAAACTCTCGGTACCCGTCCCACGATGTCCGACATCGAACTGTACGACCGCCAGGACTGTCCCTACTCGAAGAAGGTTCGCGACAAACTCGCCGAACTCGGCGTGGATTACGACGAAACGGTCGTCCCCGATCGACACACCGATCGCGAGGAGTTGTTCGACCGAACCGGACAGCGCGGCGTTCCGTGTCTTTTCGATCCCGCATCGGATCGGGAGTTCATCGTCGATAGCGGGGAGATCATCGACTATCTCGAACAAACCTACGCGTAAACGGAATACCATCAACTTCTTCCATCCACGGGCTCAAAACCCTCGCCTGCAGGGTCACGGACAGCGTTTCGTCGCTCGCCGTGAGCCATGCTGCCCGTCCGGTCAGGCACCCACGTGGAGACCTGTTCGATGCCGTCAGTGGATCCCGAGCGCTTCGATCTGCTCTTGATACCGATTACGAATAGTTACCTCTGTCACCTGGGCGACGTCTGCGACCTCGCGCTGAGTCTTCTTTTCGTTGCACAGAAGCGAGGCGGCATAGATCGCTGCCGCGGCGTATCCGGTCGGGGACTTTCCGGAGAGCATGCCCTTCTCGGCGGTGGTCTCGATAATTTCGCGCGTTTTCTGTTCGACCTCCTCGCTCAAGCCGAGCTCCGAGCAAAAACGGGGAACGTATTGGACCGGATCGACCGGCTTGAGGCCGAGCGAGAGTTCCTGTGCGATGTATCGATACGTTCGTCCGATCTCCTTCTGTTCGACCCGGGCCACTTCGGCAACTTCGTCGAGGCTCCGTGGGATGTTCTCCTGTCTGCAGGCGGCATACAGCGCGGCGGTAGCGACACCCTCGATGGAGCGTCCCCGGATGAGGTCGTCGTCGAGCGCACGGCGGTAGATTACGGAGGCGACTTCCCGGACCGATCGCGGCACGCCGAGCGCCGACGACATCCGGTCGATCTCCGACAGCGCGAACTGGAGATTGCGTTCGCCGGCGTCCTTGGTGCGGATGCGTTCCTGCCACTTTCGGAGGCGGTGCATCTGAGAGCGTTTTTCCGACGAAATCGAGCGCCCGTAGGCGTCCTTGTCCTTCCAGTCGATCTGGGTTGTGAGCCCCTTGTCGTGCATCGTCTGAGTCGTTGGTGCCCCGACGCGGGATTTCGACTGGCGCTCGGAGTGGTTGAACGCCCGCCACTCCGGACCCCGATCGATGTGTTCGTCCTCGAGAACGAGACCGCAATCGTCACAGACGAGTTCGCCCCCATCACCGCTCCGGACGAGTGTGTCCGAAGCACACTCCGGACAGCCGTGTTCCTCTTCGACTTCTGTCTCGGATTCGCTGGTGCGCTCTCGCTGTCGAGTGGGCCCTGGCATTATACTTATAGGGTTTGGGGAATCTACATATAAAGTCTTTGCAGTCACTGCGTGAAAATGGCCGATATATTTAAGTAAACGTCCCGTTTTTCGTCCTTTCTCGGACAACACGGAACGATTCGGGGTTGGGTTTATATACTGCGTCGGGTCCGCCGGTTCGCGCGGGCCTTGCGCGGCACTGATACGAGATATTGGTTTCAGCAATCATATATTGTTGCGTATGCCAATTAGCTATCATATGTTGTTCCGTATGTCACGGAACCAGTACTGGTTATTGCACCGTCCTTATGTTCTGCGGTGAAGGGCGCGAAAACTTCGCCGTTTACGCCGGGGATACAGCGATCGTCTTCGTTGACTTTTGCGGTGAGTCGAAGCTTCACATCCCATCGCATCGTATTGAGGGATGTGCGTGGAAAACTGGCAGTTAACTCGGTGTTTTCCTCACCAAAACGGGAGCCGACCACACCGACTGTCGTAAAACTATCAGGTACTTTGAAGCCCACTTGGGGGAACGAGTAACGGCTTCGTGGCAGAGTCAGTGGCCGACAGTCCACCAACCGTAAATTCCCAACCATCCGAATTGGCGGGAGTAACATAGGAACCTCGGGAAGCGTCGCCCGTTTGGGTGGAGAGAATGTCACCAACGGATCAGTACCGATCACCGTCTCGTTCTTATCAAAGAATCCACACTGAAATGTTTTCGATCAACCCACGTACCGCAACACGTCGCCTCACCGTTCGACATCCGGTTCGTTGGGATGACTCCGTCCTTCGACGAATGGGACGTCGCCGGTCGGGCAAGACATACGTGTGTGGCCGTCACCTGATCGAACCGGGAACCAGCGATGCCAGAAATCGCCATCATGACCGAAGGCCAGGACGGGATGAACTGGGACCGGTGGACGACGCTAGCTCGCGAGGTCGAAACCCTCGGATTCGACGGACTCTTTCGCTCGGATCACTTCACTAACCCGGAGGGTCCCCGCAAGGACTCGCTCGAACTTTGGGTGTCGCTCACGTGGCTCGCAGACAACACCGAGGACCTCGAATTCGGACCGCTCGTCACGCCAACCTCGTTCCGGGATCCGGTCTTCACTGCCCGAATGGGGAAGGACGTCGACGCGCTCTCGGACGGTCGATTCACCCTCGGTGTCGGTGCCGGCTGGCAGGAACGCGAACACGACGCGTTCGGATACGACTTGCTCTCCGTTCCCGATCGATTCGATCGCTTCGAGGAGTCCCTTGAGGTGATACGTGGTCTCCTCCGGGAAACCGAGCCCGTCTCGTTTTCGGGCGAGTACTACGACCTTGACGGGGCGCAACTCCTGCCGCGTCCCGAACTGGGGCGACCGCCGATTCTGGTCGGCGGCAACGGTCGAAACCGGACGCTGCCGCTTGCTGCCCAGTATGCCGACGAGTGGAACGGTGTTTTCGTGCCACCTGCGGAGTTCGCGGAACTGAACGAACGCCTCGACGAACTGCTCGAATCCGTCGGACGACGACCGGAAGACGTTCGTCGCTCGCTGATGACGCGGGTGTGTTTCGGTCGCGACGAGTCCGACCTCGATTCGATTCTCGACGGCGACGATCCCGACGATCTACACGAACTCGGGGTCATCTTCGGGGGCGAAGCCGAGGTTTGCGAGGCGATCGATCGTCTCGCCGAGGCGGGTGCGGATCGGGTGATGCTCCAGTTTCTCGAGGTTGACGACCTGGATCGATTGCGCGGACTGGCAGACGCCGTGCTGTGACGGATTACGATCGCATACATCGCGACGAAAACCGGGAAACGCCGTGAGGGGGGATACCGCCGAGAAGAACCGTCGAACGCCAGCTCAGTCTTCGTACAGCGGGAATCGCTCGCAGAGGTCGGCGACCTCGTCGGCAGCCTCGGCTTTCACGTCCTCGTCGTCGGGGGCATCGATCACCCTGGCGATGACGTCCGCCACCTGTCGAGTGGCCGCCTCGTCGAAGCCCCGCGTGGTCAGACCCGGCGTGCCGGCCCTAATTCCCGACGGGTTGAACGGCGACCGCGTCTCGCCGGGGACGGTGTTCTTGTTGAGGACGATACCGACCTCTTCGAGCGCCGTCTCTGCGATGTTTCCTGGCGTGTCCGGATGTGATTCCCGAAGGTCGACCAGAACGAGGTGGGTATCGGTCCCGCCCGAGACGATACCGAAGCCTTGGCTCTCGAGTTCGTCCGCGAGCGCCTGGGCGTTGTCGACGACCTGCCGGGCGTACTCGTCGAATTCCGGCTCGAGTGCTTCTCCGAACCCGACCGCCTTGCCGGCGATATTGTGCATGAGCGGACCACCCTGGGCGCCGGGAAAGACGGCCTGGTCGATGGCGTCGGCGTGCTCCTCGCCGCACATGATGATGCCACCCCGACCTGCGCGGATCGTCTTGTGCGTGGAGCCGGTGACGAAGTCGGCGATACCGACCGGCGATTCGTGGACCCCGGCCGCGACCAGTCCGGTGATGTGTGCGATGTCCGCGAGGTGATAGGCGTCGACCGCGTCCGCGGCTGCCTGGACGCGTTCGAAGTCAACTTCCCGGGGGTACGCCGAGAAGCCGGAGACGATCACGTCAGGTTCGAAGGATTCGGCAGTGGCGTGGAGTTCGTCGTAGTCGAGGTATCCGGTCTCGGCGTCGACGTGGTACTGTTCCACGTCGAACAGTTGCCCTGCAAAGTTCGCCGGATGACCGTGACTGAGGTGGCCGCCGTGTTCGAGTTCGAGCGAAAGAATCCGGTCGCCGGGATCCAGCACGGCGAGATACACGCCCATGTTCGCCTGCGTCCCGGAGTGCGGCTGGACGTTGACGTGTTCGGCACCCCACAGCTTTTTCGCCCGTTCGATCGCGAGGTTTTCTACGTCGTCGGCGTATTCGCAGCCGGCGTAATATCGTTCGTCGGGATAGCCTTCGGCGTACTTGTTCGTCAGCTCGGAGCCCTGGGCTTGGAGGACGGCACGCGAGGCGTGGTTTTCGGAAGCGATCATCGCAAGCGTCTCGCTTTGGCGATCGAGTTCGCCGTCGAGCGCGTCGGCGACGGCTGGATCGGCCTCGCGAACCTGATCGTGGCTCATGGCCAAGGTTGGGACACCCGGTGTCAAGAAGTTACCCGTTCGACGACGTCCCAGCGGGCCGTTCTTTTCTAACCGCCCGATGTAGGCTGGTTCACGTGTACCGATGGCCCACGCGACCACACGATCGATCCCCGGTGGTCGTTTTTTCGATGGAATTACGCTAAGATTAAATGGGGGCGTTAGATACTTACTCGCAATCAATGCGATCGAATTTACTCGAGCGGTCGGTTTCTGACGTCCTTTCGGCGGCGCTCGATGCGGCCTCGTCGGAACTTCTGGTCGTCGATCCCGGTCCCGAGACGATCGAGGCACTCGTCGAGAGCCTCGACGACGACTCTACCGTGCGACTCCTGTGCGATATGCAGGTGCTCAAGGACGTCCTGGGCGATTTCATCGTGGCGAGCCGGGCGGCCGATCACGTTGAGGACGGACGGCTCGAAATCTACACCACCGAGGGGAGTTCGAACACCGTCTTCTTAACGGAAGACGCAGTCGTCGCCGTCGTTCGCGGCGACGATTGTGTCGCGGGTTTGACTACCAAAGACGAGGAGTTCGTCGAAAGCGTCCACATTCGACTCGAGCGGAAACTCGAATACACGGATAGCTTTACCTTGCGGACGCCATCGCGGGAACGCGTACTCAAAACGCTCGAATCCACGCTCGGTTCGGAGGCCGCGTCAGATTTCGAAGCCGTCCTCTCGTCGCTTGACTCCGCTCGCGGAGGCGACGAACTCGACGAAGTGACGATATCGTTGCTCGTCGCCGCGAGAAACGAAGCGCTCCTGTACGACGTCTCGAAGTGGGGCGAAGACGTGCGTATCGCCTCGAAGGCCACGTTCTCTCGGACGAAAACCCAGCTGGAGGAGGCAGGGATCATCGATACCGAAAAGGTGCCGATCGACGTCGGCCGTCCCCGTCTCCGATTAAAACTGCCAGCAAACTCGACGCTGCGGGACGCCGACCCCGTGGACCTGGCCGCCGTTGCAGAGTCGAAGCTTGAATCCTAAGCCAGCCCCGTCGTTTATCGCACTGCCGGTACGAGGTTCTCCCATGCAGGAAGCCGAACGAGCCGCAATCGAACCGAGGTCTCGAGGATCGAACGACCCGACGGGTGAACGGTGACCCAGGTCGGACTCCTCGGTAGCGGTCCGGCGATCGAGGCCGCGAACGCCGCGCTCGGGGATACGTCCGCGGGAGCACGCGAGATCGCTCCAGCTTCGATTTCGACCGTCGACGTCGCCATCGCCGTCGGCTCCGTGACCGACGAGGACGTCCGTCAGATCGGTGCCGCCGCACGTGGGAGCGAAGTGGTCCTCGTGACGGTCGAACTCGGTGGGATCGGGGGCGTTCCGGTTGCCGGCGTCGACGCCGCCGTGGCCGGGCTTGCACCCGTGACGGCCTGTTTCGACTGTCTTCAACGTCGAGTCGAAGCTGTCGACCCCGACCGTGACGAGGGATCGACCGATCCGCCCACCGAACGCCTCGCCGGGGCGATTGCGGGGCGCGAAGTGGCCCGACTCGTCGGCGGCGCTGAGTCGTCATTGCTCGGCGGAGTCATCGAAATCCCGCACGCCACGCGACGCATCCTCCCCGTTCCGAACTGCGAGTGTGGCGATCTACCAGATCGAGACCTCCGGCTGGATTCGACCGAGCGGTCGCTCGAAGACGCTCTCGCCGCGGCCGAGAACGCGTTCGACGCCCGGCTCGGGCCGATCACGTCCGTCGGCGAGGTGGAGTCGTTTCCCGTGCCGTACTATCTTGCGACCCTCGCGAATGCGCCGTTTTCGGACGCCGATGTCCCCGACTACGCCGCCGGGGTTGCCCTCGAGTGGGATCCGGCGTTCATGAAGGCACTCGGCGAAGCACTCGAACGATACAGTGCGGCGATCTATCTCGAGGATCTGTTGCTAACCGAACCCGAAGCCCCCGTCGACCCCCGAGGGTTCGTCCGTCCCGACGCAAGCGACCCGGACGTTCGCAGGTGGTTTCCGGCGACGAATCTCTCGACGGATGAGGCGGTGGCGCTCCCCGCCGAACTCGTGGTCTTTCCACCACCGGAACGCTCGATTCGCCCGGCCATTACGACCGGGCTGGGACTCGGAAACGGTGGAGGCGAGGCGGTCGTGTCCGGTCTCGAAGAAGTGATCGAGCGGGATGCGACGATGCTGTCGTGGTACTCCACGTACGAACCCCTGGAACTCGTGGTCGATGACGAAAACTATCGCACGCTAACACGTCGCGCCTCGAGCGAAGGGCTCGAGACCACCGCACTCCTGTTGACGCAGGACGTCGACGTTCCCGTGGTCGGCGTGTGCGTCCACCGCGAGGACGAGTGGCCGAAATTTGCCGCCGGTAGCGCCGCTGCTCTCGATCCCGTCGAAGCTGCGCGGGGAGCCGCCGAGGAGGCGGTCCAGAACTGGCTGGAACTTCGTCGGATGGGTCCCGACCGGGCGTCAAAGGAATCGGGATCGATCGGCTTCCACGCCGACTTCCCAGACGCAGCCCGCGAGTTCGTGGACGCAGAGACAACCATCGCAGCAGAAACCGTCGGTCCCGCGGACCCACCCCGGGGAGCCGATGCACTCGATCCACTCGTAACGCGAGTCGAGGCCGCCGGCCTGGTCCCCTATGCGGCCAGGGTCACCCCTCGCGACGTCGAGTCGCTCGGCTTCGAGGCCGTCAGGGTCGTCGTTCCGGAGGCCCAGCCACTTTTTACCGGCGACCCGTACTTCGGTGAGCGAGCCAGACACGTCCCCGAATCGCTCGGATTCGAGTCGCGTCTCGATCGGGAGATGCATCCGTTTCCGTAATCGATATAGTCGCCTCCGTGTTCCCGTGATCGATCCGGTCGCCTCTGTACTGGCCGGGCAGGCGCACGTGACTCAGTAAAACACGTCCTCGATGGCCCCGCCGAGTACGTCGATGCCTCGGTCGAGTTCGTCGCGCCTCGCACACAGCGGTGGGGCGACGATGATCTGGATGTCCGGTCGACCTGACCCGAAGAGTGCACCGCGCTCCTGGGCCGCCTCGCGGATTGTTGCGACGGGGTTCTCCTCGAAGTCCTCACTCCAGGGATCTACGAACGGATCACCCGTGTCGGGATCGGCGAACACCACGCTGTGGAGAAACCCCCGTCCGCGGGTTTCACGCACCACGTCGTACTCCGATTCGAGTTCCGCGAGCCGTCCTTCTACGTGTGCGGCGAGTTCGTTCACGTTCTTGATCAGGCCGGATTCGTAGACGTCGAGTGCGGCAAGCCCCGCGGCACACCCGACGGGATGGCCCGCGAAGGTCTGGCCGAGTTCGAACTCGTTTCCACGGACCGTATCGCCGATCGATACGTCGACGATCACCCCAGCGAGTGGGACGTACGCCGAGGTAATCCCCTTGGCGAAGGTGATCATGTCGGGGACGACGTCTTCGGTTTCGATGCCGAACCACTCGCCACACCGACCGAACCCCGTGATGACCTCGTCGGAAACCAGCAGGACGTCGTGTTCGTCACAGATCTCTCGCAGCCGCTGGAAGTATCCCGGCGGTGCCGGATACGCCCCGCTCGTGCCCCCGATAGGCTCGGTGAGGATCGCGGCCACTGAATCGGGGTTCTCGTTCCGGAGGACGAATTCTACGTGATCTGCGGCCCGTTGGGCGAGTTCCTCCGGGTCGTGGGTACCGAAGGCCGAGGGCAACGGTGGGAGGAATTTCCCCGAATTCGTGGTTCCCGCATACTTCTCGAGGGCGGATCGGGTCGTCGGGTCGCCGGTGTAGCTTCCCGCCCCGTACGTTCCCCCGTGGTAGGACTGCCACCGAGACAGCACCTTCGGGGCGTCCTGGACCTTCCGGGCGATGGTCATGGCGGTCTCGTTGGCCTCGCTCCCGGATATCGAAAAGAAGACGTCGTCGAGCGTTCCGGGAGCGACGTCGGAGAGGGCGGCGGCAAGCTCGTGGCGGACGTCGTTATGCTTCGCGGACGAGACGTACGGAATCCGGTTGAGCTGCGCCGTGATCGCGTCGATAATCGACCCATTTCCGTGTCCGGCGTTCACGCAGTACAGTTGCGAGACGAAATCGAGGTATTCCGTCCCGGCATCGTCGACCACGGTCATCCCGTCGCCCTCGACGAGAGATAGTCGCTCGCCCTCCGGGCTGTGCCAGTGCGGGATGGGGCCGTCGTGGAGGCTTACGCCCCCCGATTCCAATGGTTCACGTGTCATGTCAACAACTGTCGTTTGTAACGACCAATAGTGTGTCGGCTCGGCGGATGTCGGTCGGGGATACGACCCGCCCCGGTCGAACATTCCCCGACCGTCGGTCGAGACGACACCGTAATGTCGCCAGGGACTGACCTGCATCCAGGGCGTGAGCTAATGAAAGACGGCATCAGGTCGCGATTCGACGATAGCCCAATCGCGTACGATCGATACGAGTCGCGAACCGGACGCTTCGGCGCGTTGACCGAACGGCTGGTCGCGGAAATGCAATCGAGGGAGACGCGACAGCCGACGATGGTCCTCGACGCCGGTGCTGGGACGGGGGTCAGCTCCCGGATTCTTGAGGGGTACGGGGAGCGCCTGGTATCCCTCGACCTCAGCCGGGAGATGCTGCACCACAACGAGGGACACCATCGGGTACAGGCTGATTTTGACCGACTGCCGTTCGACCGCGAGACGTTCGATGCCGTGGCCTTCACTGCATCGCTGTTTCTAACCCCCGACCCGGAACGAGCCGTTCGAGAAGCGAGACGGGTGTGTCGTCCCGGTGGGACCGTCGGAGCGGTTGCTCCGCTCGGATGGACCACGCCTGACGGCGAGGACGTCTTCGCCGCTCTCGAACGGGATTCCCGGTCACCCACGGGCGCCGCCGAAATCGAGACCGCACTTCGATCCGCCTTCTCGGTCGAAACAGGACGGATATCCTTCGACACCACGGGCGACGCACTCAGAGAATTCCACACCATCCCGGCGATGTCCGCCAGACTCTATCCTCGATTGGACCACGCGACGCGGATCGAACGGGTCCGCGTACTCCTCGCGGACGTCGACGGACCGCTCGAACAGCACTGGCGGTGGATGGTGGGCGTCGAAGACCGGTAGTCGGTAGCGGTCTGGTGCCGGTAGATGTGAGTTGTGTGGGTTGTTGCGGTAGCGGTCCGGAGTCGGTAGACGGAAGCGACGTAGGTGGTTCACGATTGAAGTCGAAGGATTGGTGGGAGGCACCCCTTGGGAACGGTAAGACACGCACGCGGACACCCCGGTTCGGTGCGGAATACTTTTTCCATTGCCGGGAGTCCTGTGGGTATGCCATCGGCCGCAGTCATGCAAACGGCGGTCGAAGACGGGGCCCTTCCCCGGCCGGAATGGCTCCCCGAAACGGTTCCGACCTTCGCGTTTCGGCTCGCCATCGTCGTCGTCGTTCTCGTCGTCGCGTACTACGTTTCGAAGATTCTGCCGAAGCTGCTCGCCCGTCGGATAACCCGACAGTTCGACCGCCCGAGCGTCGCCCAGATGGTTCTTCATCTGATCCAGATATCGGTCATCACGCTCGGTATTCTTTCCGCCCTCTCCATCTTCGGTCTCGGCCTCGGGAACGTGGTGCTGTCAGTGGGTGTCTTCTCGGCCGTGGTGGGTATCGTCCTCGCTCCCGTCATCGGAAGCGTCCTCAGCGGAGTGTTCATCCTCACCGAACAGCCCTACGAGATCGGAGACATGATCGAAATCGAGGACACGGACACTCGAGGATTCGTCGAGGACATCACGCTCATGTACACCAAGGTGTTCACGCTCGAAAACACCTTCATCGTCCTTCCCAACGGTGAGATGCGTGGACGCGATGTCGTCAACTATTCCGCGGAGGATACCCGCATTCGCCTCTCGCTGGACCTCGACATCACGTACCAAAGCGACGTCGAGGAGGCCAGGTCGCTACTGGAGAATGCCGCTCGCGAGGTCGAGGAGGTTATCACCGGCGGTCCGGACATTCGCATCGGCAGCTCCCGGTATCCGGCGTCACCGACGTCCTACATCAGGGAATTCGGGGATCACGGGGTGCAACTGCAGCTGCGATACTGGGCACGTGAGCCGTACAAACTTCCGGCAGTCCGGTCTGCGGTCAACGAGAACGTCTGGGCTCGAATTCCCGACGCAGACGTCGAAATCCCCTACCCGCACTCGCACTTGGTCTTCGACGACACCAGTGGCGAACTTCAGGTCGGCGTCCACGACGTCGACGAGGGTGAGAGAGCACAGAGCCCGGCTGCGACGTCGCACTCCGCCTCCGACGAGGCGAGCGACTCGACGGACGCAGCGACGGCGGCGAGTGCCGGCGGAGAGTCGGAATCCGGCGACTCCTCCACTGACGGAGCGGATGAGGACACCGACGAGTGACCATTCTGTGACGAATTGGCCGTCGGCTCAGGCTACAAACTCGCGGTAATGATCTGGCAATCGAGCTCCTTTCTAAGGTACGATTCGACGTCGGGGTCGTCGAGCAAGCTCCTGATCATCCGTCGCCATCGTCCGGTCTGCTTTTCCCCGATGACGACGAAATCGGCCTTTTCCTCGACGATTTCGTCGAGAATGGTCTCCTCGACGAGAAATCCCGTCCGGACCACGTACCGAGCCCGGTCGATTCGGCCGAAGGCTCGTTCGACAGCCTGTTTGAGTTCCGTCCGGGTCACTCGCCGATCGTCGTGATAGAGATTCACGTGAAGCACCGAGAGCTCAGCGTCTTCCCGTTCGGCGACCTCGATTGCTTTCTCGAGCGTCGCCTTCGAGTGGGCCGAAAGGGGGTACCGAACCGGGACGACGACGAGGGACATTATTCCACTTGAGACCCCGGGTCGTCTCAAAGGTACCGTTTTCAACGGTTCATGCGTGCGCAGGTCGAGATGCCATGATTGGGGTGGCAAGGAGGGTCGCGTTTGGCGTCGAGATAATGGAGCCGTCTGGTGAGAAGGGAGTGGTGCCGCCTGGCGTTGCGAGATTGGAATCGGATGGGTAGGAGAGTGTGAAACGGTCTGGTGAGGGGGTGGGGAGGGATACCACTTGATGTGACGGGAGGCCACCGGATAGCACGGCGAGACGGGATCCTCACGGGTCCGTCGAGACGCCGTTTCTGACGATCCGCCCCTCGAGTTTGGGGTCGATCCCCTGTGCGCTGGCGAAGGCCTCGAGCACTTCGTACTGAATAGACAGCGTCGCGAGCGGGTGACGACCGGTCAGCGTCGGGAACTCTTCGTCGGTCTGCAGGAGGAACTCTGAGGTCGCAAGCAGGTACGTCGACGCTGATTCGATTGGCTTGCCGCCGACGTGGGCTTTGAGCAACTCGTCGTCGCCGTAATCGTACACCAGTCTCGCCCCCGAAACGTGCGCATGCCACCAGTCTGCCTCGCCGAACCCCGTGGTTATGGCGGCTTCTCGAAAGACGTCGCGCAACCTGTCGCCCGACAGTTCGAGCACGACGACCGGTTCCTCGAACGGAACGAGTCCCACGAGGTCAGCGAGGGTCACGGACCCGGAAAGCGGTGGCCCGGTCCGAATTCCCCCACTGTTCTGGAGACCGACGACTGACTTCGCGGTCGGGGTGTCGGGGAATTGCTCCGCGGCCCAGCGGTAGGCGTCGGCAACGAAATTCCCGACGCGGCTTTCGCCCCGAAACGCCTCGCGCTCCGTCCGGAGTATGGGTTCGGATACCCGGCCGACGACCTCGTTCATCCCGGTGTCGTCGAGTCGTTTCCGGTACCGTTCGGCGACCGATTCGTCCATCGGGGCCGACTCGACGGCGTGACGTTCGATCTCCCCCGACGTGACGTCTATTTCGAGGACCGTTTCGGCACCGGTCCCGGGTCGAGTGAGGACCGTTCCGGCCATCCGTTCGACGCGTTCCGAATGGACGTGTCCGCCGAGGATCACGTCGACGTCGCACGCGGCCGCCAAGCGTTCGTCGGCCCGGCCCAGGTGCGAGAGGACCACGATTCGGTCGACGTCATCCCCCATTTCGCCGCACGATCGACGGACTGCCCGGATCGGGTCCGTGAATCGTAATCCGCTGGCTTCGGGATTGGTGTTCCCCGTCGTCGGGTCGGTGACGCCAACGAATCCGACCGTCATATCGTCGACGCTTCGGACGGTCCACGGCGCAACGTTCGCGAACCGGTCGCCGTTCCGGTAGACGTTTGCCGAGAGCCACTCCTGCGGGGAACGATCGACGATTTCGGCAAGACGATCCGCGCCGTAGTCGAAGTCGTGGTTGCCGAACGTGGCGAGATCGGGTCGCGTGAATTCATAGAAGTCCAGCACCTGCGCGCCGCGTGTGTGCAGGGAAAGCACGCCCGGTGCGACGTTGTCGCCTGTGCCACACACCAAGGTCGACTCGTCCCGGCGTCGGTGGATGAGCCCCACGAGGCGAGCGATTCGCTCGGGGTCGTCGTGGGCGTTCTCGACGTCGCCATACTGCAAGAGACGCACACCCCTCGTATGCGTCTCGCGGCAAAAACCGTGTCGAGACCGTGAGCGTTTTGCCCGCCGGTTCGCCACGATATATATATGGAGCGACGATCGGGACCGAACGGGGAGACGCTGTACGTCTCCGGGATGGTCGAACGCGCGACCAAGGGGCCCTTCCGGGTCGTTTACGCCGACGCCGAGGGAACGCGACGGTGGGGATTCTTCTGTACGAATTGCGAACAATTCGACAACGCGGTCGACTCGATGGGCCGCATCCAGTGTAACACATGTTCGAACCTCCATCGAGCCGAGGAGTGGGACGCGGCTCACGAATGATGCCGCCGACGCGTGTGTGACGAGAACGGCTTTTTGTCTATCGCCCCCGTCCCACGATTGATGACGGTCGAAGGATAGGTCATCTGGCAGGTACGTGCCAATCTTTATCTCCGAGAGTCTCCAATGTATATGGGAATGGGAGCTGTTAGCACTTCTCTCCTCGACGAGGCACGCACCATTTTCACCGACCTCGGATACGAGGTTTCCGGGGACGGCGAGGAACTTCGCGCCGAACGCAAGTGGCGCGTCGTACACGTCACGACGGACTCGCCGGCTGAGGCAAACTCGCACGGCCGACTCAGATGTTTCGTCGCACGGGCGGAGGCCGCTCAGGATCGTCTCGACGAACTTTTGGCGTACGAACCTGACTACGATTGGGCGGTCATTGCGGTATCGGAGGATGGATACGACGTTCTCCATCCGAGTGCCGACGTCCTCCCGGCGCCGTAAGCGAGTTTTGGAAGCACTGCGTCGACGGCTGAAGACGCCCCATGTTCAGTCCGACTCGTCGTACATGTCCGCGACCTCCTCGGCAAATTGATCCATCACATTGCGGCGTTTGATCTTCATCGAGGGCGTGAGCAGGTCGTTGTCGGGCGTCCACTCCATCGGGACGAGGCGGAACTCCCGGATGCGTTCGTGCTTTGCGAGCGTCTCGTTTACGGCCTGGACCTCTTTGTCGACCCACTCGTGGACTGCATCGAGTTCGCAAATCTCCTCGAAATCGTCGGGGAGGTCGATGTCGTTCTCTCCGGCCCATCGTTCGAGTCGCTCGAAGTTGGGGACGATGAGCGCCGCCAGGAACTTGCGGTCGTCGCCGATCACCATCACCTGGTCGATGCGTTCGCTCGTTGCAAACTCGTCCTCGATTGGTTGGGGTGCGACGTTCTTGCCAGTGTCCAGGACCAGTATCTGCTTGATCCGGTCGTGATAGACGAGGTAATCGTCGTCGGTCAGTTCGACGATGTCACCGGTCTTGAACCAGCCGTCCTCGGTGAAGGCTCCCTCCGTCGCACCGGGGCGTTCCCAGTACCCGGGAGTAACGTTCGGCCCTTTGACGTGGAGTTCGCCGATTCGGCCCGCCGTTCCCGACTGGCGCTCCTTCGAGACGACCGTTTCGTCGAGTCGCACCTCGACGTTGACGAGCGGTGGACCGAGCGTCCCCGGCCGGGAATCTTCGACCGGGTTGACCGAAACCACGGGAGAGGTTTCCGTGAGACCGTAGCCCTCGTTGATCGGGAGGTCCATCCCGTCGAAGAGTTCCGATAGCCGCTTCGAGAGGCTTCCACCCCCACTGACAAAGAAGTCCACGTTACCGCCGAGTTGATCGCGAACCTTCGAAAACACCAGCCTGTCTGCGATGGCGTGTTTAATCTGAAGGCCGAGTCCCGGATCGTCGGTCCCGGACCACTCCCGGGCGACGCCCACGGCGAACTCGAAAATTGGCGCGGGGGCGTTCTCACGCATGTTGTCGTAGATTCGTTCGTACACCCGCGGCACCGAGGACGCTGTAGTAGGTCGGACGAGCTGGATGTCCTCGGCGACGGTGTCAGTCGATTCTGCGTAGGCGACTGTGGCCCCGGAGCCGAACATCAGGAAGTGTCCGGAGACTCGCTCGAAGACGTGGGCGAGCGGGAGAAACGAGAGCGTATCCGTCGACTCGTCTAGGACGGGCATGTCGGCCGGCTTGTCGGGGCGCGGCCCGAACCGTTTACGGACTCCGTTGATGTTCGACCGGAAGTTCGCGTGGGTCAACTGCACGCCTTTCGGCCGGCCGGTTGTCCCGGAGGTGTAGATGAGGCTCGCCAGGTCGTCGACGTCCCGTTCGTCGAGCCAGCCGTCGAATGCGTCCTCGTCGAAGATGTCCTCGCCCAGCTCGTAAACCTCGGCAAGTGAGTGGACGTCCTCATGGTCGTCGTATCCCTCGAACTCGTCGATCACGACGATGAACGAGAGGTCGAGGTCGTCATCGACTTCGAGGACGCGTTCGAGTAACTCCCCGTTCTCGACGACGACACCCTCCGCGCCGGGGTCATCTAGGAGGAACTGCACCTGTTCGACCGATGACTCCGTATACACCGTCGTCACGACGCCGCCGGCAGAGAGCAACCCGAAGTCAGCTTGTGCCCACTCCATTCGGGTGTCGGCGTAGATGCCGACACTGGTACCGGCCTCGACGCCGAGTTCGCGGAACCCGGCGGCCAACGACCGCACGAGGTCCCGCATTTCTTCGTAGGTGAGGGTCTCGAACTCCCCGGGCGGTGCCCGTGGGACGATATCCGGCGTCAAAGACCGGTTGTAGACGCCGCCCTTGTACCGCTGGGCATCCCGGCTCGCGTGACGCGAGGCACTCTCCTCGAACAGGACGGGGATCGTCGTCTCGCCGATCACCTCGTCCGTGTACGATTCCTCCGCCGCGAGCCAATCGGCCGGTAGGTTCGCCATAAATCGTGTGTAAGCCCGCCGAACGCATAGTTCGATCGGAATTTCGTTTCTCAGCACTCCACACGTATCGGCGGAGCTCGATCGGGAGCGCATCGAGAGTGGTGGCGCTTCTCGTCGACCACATCCATCTTCCTTCACCTCGACAGCCGACACCGGTCGTGCGAGCAATTATATCCCGCGAACGGGTAGCGACGGGTGTGTTTCCAGCGCTGCCCGCCCTTGCTCCCGGAACGTGGCGATACGCACGGGTCCCCCTTCTCCTGGCAATCCCTGCTATCGTCATCGCACCGGCTTTCGCCGGTGTCTTTCTCGTCGCAGCCGCGGCGGTGCTGTGGTTCCATCGCGATCCCACGCGGTCCCCACCGCCATCGGGGTTCGTCGCTCCCGCGGACGGTCGCGTGTCGGCCATTCGCGCGGAGGGGGGACGGATCCGCATCTCGGTGTTCATGAACGTGACCGACGTGCATGTCAACCGTGCACCCGCCCCGGCGACGGTCGAATCCGTCGAGCACGTTCCCGGTGGCCACCTGCCGGCGTTCAGCAAGGATTCCGACCGGAACGAACGCGTACACCTCGCGTGTGGCGAATACGATGTGACGCTCATCGCGGGTGCGGTCGCGCGGCGGATCCATCTCTACGTCTCCCCGGGTGACGAACTCGACCGGGGTGATCGGATCGGGCACATATCGTTTGGCTCTCGTGTCGACGTTCGTCTGCCCCCGGAAATCGATCGTGTCGACGTCCGCGTTTCGGAAGGCCAAATGGTCCGGGCGGGCGAAACCGTTGTCGCCGTTCGGTAGGACTCACCCATGGACGACTCTATTCGTCGACACGACCGACTACGGTTCCCCGGGCATTTATTCTCGCCGGGAGCATCGGTCGTGCTATGTGTTGTGACTTCACGATGGTCGATCCGCGGCAATCGTTCTCGACCCCCCGGGCTCGGCAGAAATTGCGTTCCAAACCCACCGAAACCTCGCGGGGTAGCCGACGATGAGTTCGAAACCCCGGAGCCGCTGGGGCTGGGGATATGCGGGCGAAATGATGGACGATGACGCCATCCGCGAACGCAAGGCCTACCTCGAATCGGAACTCGGGTTTCCCGAACTCTCCGTCCGGGACCCTACCCCACTCGCGGAGGCCACGGTCCCCGACCCCGCGATCGACGTCCCCGACCGATTTCGTGACTTTTGTACGACCGATCGGGCGATGCGGGCGCGGCGAACCTACGGCATGGCCTACCCGGAGAATGTCCGGGCGTTCCACGGTGATTTCTCGCCGGCACCCGACGTGGTCGCCCAGCCGGAGACCGAAAAACAGATCGTCGAACTGCTCGCGTGGGCGACAGAGGCGAACGTGGCCGTCGCACCCGTTACCGGTGGAACCGGCGTGGTCGGCGGCACCGGCCCCCCATCGGGGGACGACCGGGCCGGCTACGGCGGGACGATGGCGCTCGATCTCAAGGCCCTCGATCGCGTCCTTGAGGTGGACGAAACCTCCCGGGCGGCACTCATCGAGGGCGGCACGATGGGACCCCATCTCAACGACCAACTCCGCGAGTACGACCTCCACCTCAGGCACTATCCCCAGTCGTACGCACTATCCGGCCTCGGCGGCTGGATTGCGACGAGATCGGGAGGGCACTACGCCACCCGATACACTCACATCGACGAGTTCGTCGAGAGCGTCCGGATGGTGGCACCGGCGGGCGTCTTCGAAACGCAGCGATTGCCCGCTCACGGCGCGGGTCCGGACGCAAACCGGCTCGTCTGTGGCTCCGAGGGAATCCTGGGCGTGATCACCCGGGCGTGGATGCAGGTCGAGCCCCGGCCGAGCTATCGCTCCGACGCCGCTGTGTTCTTCGACACCGTGCTCGAGGCCGCCTCTGCCATTCGAAACATCGTTCAGGCCAAGTTGTATCCCGCGAACTGTCGGCTCCACGATCGCGTTGAGACCAGCATGTACGGACTCTCCGACATCGACGCCGAACTCGTCGTCCTCGGGTTCGAATCGACCGACTATCCCACCGACGACGACCTCGAACTGGCGCTCGAGATCTGCGAGGCGGAAGGTGGCCGATGTCCGGACGGTCCCGATCACTACGGCCCTGGATTCGGTCGCGAACGTCCAACCGATAGCGACGTCGCACGATGGGGTGGTGCGTTCCAGATGGGCGCGTCGGGGAGTAGCGGGCTGCCACTTGGCGTGGTGAGCGGGACCGTCGAGACGGCCGTGACCTGGGATCGGTTCCCCGAATTCCACGAGGAGATGCTCGCGAACGTGCAGGCGGCCGTCGAGACGGAGTGCGGGATGGGCCACGTATCCACGCGGTTCACCCACGTCTACCCCGACGGCCCCGCACCGTACTACACGTTCCAGGCACCCGGCGATGCCGATCCCGATAGACGCATCGAACAATGGCGCGAGATCAAGCGAGCCGGGCTCGACACCGTGATGGCGTACGACCTAACGCCGACGCACCACCACGCCGTCGGCCGGGATCACAAGGACTGGTACGCTCAACAAATCCCCGACAACTACGGCGAAGCACTGGCGGCCGTCAAAGGGGTTCTCGATCCCGCTGGCGTGATGAATCCCGGCGTCCTGATCGACTGAACCGTCGGTCGAGAAATCCGCCTTCCACGTCGCACACGTGACAAGTGTTAACTGCCAACAACCCTTCTATATACGGGATGGCGATCGCCCGGCATTCCACGGGCCCCACGACGGCGTGGGAGGCGCTGGCATCGCAAATCCACCCCGTGTTCATGCTTCCGCCCATTGCGGCGTCGTGGTTCGGTGCGATCCTTGCGAGCGAGTTTGCGCTGGGAATCGGCTCGGTGCACGCATTTGCCGTCGGTCTCGCCGTCTACACCGCTCACGTCAAGGACGGGTACGTCGACTTCCACGTCCGCGGCGAGGACGACGACCACCCGCTTACCGTGCGTGGCTGTCGGCTGGCCCTCGTGGGTGCCACGATCGGGTTTACGGGTTGCCTCCTCGTCCTCGGGTGGTACGTCGACCACTGGGCGGTTCTCTTGACGCTCCCAGGGTGGGTGATAGGGTATCTCCACGCACCCCAGCTCGACATCCATCCACTCGGCGCGACGCTCGGGTATCCCGGGGGAATAGGTCTCGCGATCCTCGGCGGACACTATGTCCAAACCTCGACACTCTCGGCTCCGGTGCTCGCCTATGCAGCCGTGTTCGTCGTTGTCCTCGCCGGGGTGAAGATTATCGACGACGAGACCGATCTCGTGTACGATCGCTCGATCGGCAAACGGACCGTTGCGGTCGTCCTCGGGCGGACGCGTGCTCGTCGGTTGGCACTCCTGTCCATTGCGGGAGGACTGCTCGCAGTGGTCTGGTTTTCCGTACTGGGGGTGTTCCCACGCTCCGCTCCGGTCGCCGGGATCGTATTCGCCGGCATCGCGCTTCTTTCGCACCGCTCCCCGCCCGACCTTGCGACGAAGCTCCTGGTCCGTGGCAGTTACCTGTTCCTCGCCCTCCTCGTCGCCTCGGTCTGGTATCGTCCCCTGGAATCGGTCTGACGTTGGTACGTCCCATCATCGAGTTCAAAACCCGGCTGCGACCATCTTCAGGGACGGTTTCCTGTGACGGACGACCGAGGATCCCGGTCCGATCAAACGGCGACGCCGACGGTCAACAGCGTCCCGTGGTCGCGGTACCGGTCGACCATCGCCTCGCGGCTCTCCCAGTCGTCCGTCGGAAACGCGTCGGCCGGCGGGATTTCGACGTCACGATCCGGAATTTCGTCCTGTTCGGCCACGTACAGTCCCGCGGTTCGAAACGCATCGCGGTACTGTTTCCGGCTCCACAGTTGCATCTCGACGTCGATACGGTCCTGCCACTTGTGGGTTCCCTTCGATTCCTCGAAAAAGTTGACGGCACAGTAGAAGGTTCCGCCGGGACGCAGCACGCGGCGAATCTCCCTGAGGGTCTCGATGGGTGCGGAGGCGTAATAAAACGCCTCCATCGACCAGACGTGATCGAATCTGTCCGTTCCGAACGGGAGATCGTGAAAGTCGCCGTTGACGTACTCGATCGAGTCGTCGTCCGTGTATTCGCGGGCGTTTCTCGTCATCTCCGGGGATCCGTCGAGACCCACACTCGGGCCACAGTGTCGGGTTTCCCTGAGCGCGCGGAGTGCATACCCTGATCCCGTTCCGAGGTCGAGAATCGTTTCGCCGGGTTCGACGGGCATTCGCGCCAGGGCGTGTTTGGCTGTGTGCCAGTGGCGTTCCTCCATTCCCCGGTCTCGGCCCGACGTGGCCCACTCGTCGAACTCCTCGCGAACGCTCATACCCACGTTTTGGGAGCCGTTTTCAAATCACCACTGGTTCGCGGCGGCCGCTACGGGACGGTTTCGACCTCGATCGTCCGGGTGCGCGGACCGTCGCATTCGACGAACAGCACTGCCTGCCACGTCCCGAGGTCGAGTTCGCCGTCTGTGACTGGCACCGTCACCGAGGGCCCGACGAGCATCGCCCGGAGGTGGGAATCGGCGTTGCCGTCGAGTCGGTCGTGCTCCCACCCTTCGTCGTCGACAACGTCTTCGAGAAAGGACTCAAAATCCTCGAGGAGTCGGGATTCGGGTTCATTTACCGTCACCCCGGCGGTGGTGTGACGGACGGAGACGAACGCTGTCCCGGTTACGTCGTCGGGAACTGCGGTCTGGACCTGCTCCGTAACGTCGAGCACCTGGGTCCGTCGATCCGTCGAGATGTCGATCTGCACGCGTATCTCACCCGAAGATGCGCTGGAAGATGATTCGGTCCTGACTCGTGTACACGTGGTACGCCGCGGCGATCATCAGCACCGAAAACAACACACCGGCGACGACGGCGGATCCGACGGTGCCGAGCATGGGGAGTCGAATCGCGGCCCCGAGCGTCGCTAGGAGGCCGAGCAACCCGAGCCCGAAGTAGAATTCGCCCCACGAGAGTTCGTACTGGGGGACGACCTCCATGTACACCTCGATTTCGCCCATTCGTTCCTCGAGTTCGACCGTCTTTTCGTCGGTGTCGTACTCCACGATACCGAGTTCGTCGAGTTTCGGGAGGTGTGTCTGGTGGAGCGAGACGTACACTGATTGTCGCTTGTTCCGGGGTGGTGGATGTTCGTTGGTTTCGGCCGTCGCAACCGTCTCCGAGAGGTCGCGAACGTGGGCCTTCCCGCCGTTGTCCTGGAGAACTTCAAGAGCGAGACGACGCCTGTCATTTCTGAGGACGTCGTGGATCTCCCCCTCGTCGAGGCTGCTGCCCCCCGACTCCATTACCTCCCCACCGGTACTGAGCACATCCGCATGTATGTGGCAGATTACAAGAAGTTATCCCCCGTCGACCGTGCCTCCACGCCACGGTTTAACGATTGATTTTCCGCGTTGTCGACGCCTGAGGCAGCGGTGGTACGTTTCGAGTGTGGGATCACGCACGAGCGATACGAGTCGGGAACCGCTTCATCGGCTCCACCTCGTCGAAAACACTGGTTTGCAACCGACGCGCTCTTGCGGCCCGCAGCCGGATGCCCCGGTATGCTGGACGAACTAGACCTCGGAGAGGGCTGGCAGGTCTGGTCCCTCGAAGACGACCGGGCGATAATCGTCTACCGTCCGGACGTCTTCGACGGCGGTTCGTTTTCGGCAGCGTGTCTTCCGACGATTTACGTGACCCGGGGCCGTCGGCGTCGTCGTCCCGCGGGAAACCGGAATCTCCCCCCGGACGCCCCGTGGATGGTTACCCTCTTTCTCGAACCCGACGTCGACCGCCCACCCGATACGTACGACACATTCGCCGACGCGCTCGACGGGTGCGCCGTTCTCTCTCGGCGATTTTCGCGCGGTGACGTGGATTACCGGAGCCTCTATCAGGTCCCCCGCGAGGACTACTTCGAGACGCTCGACGAACTCACCCGGTCCGACGGGTAGCTCGACGGGCGACTTGGAGTACCCGATCGGCAAGCGGCGTATGTTCCCCTGAATCACTGATATCTGACGGCCTCTCGGTGCGTCGTGCCGGTGGACGACGCAATCCTCTCGTGTCGGGCTTCTCGTCGGGGAGTCGACGACGGTCTTTTGACCACCTCGCACCAACACGGTGGTATGTCGCAGGTCACGCTCGTCGGCGAACGCCTCGCCACTGTCGGCACGGAGTTCGTCTACGACGGCGAGGCCGACGCCTGCGAGGGCTGTCCGTACCGGGGCCAGTGTCTCAACCTGGTCGAGGGCCGTCGCTATCGCGTGAGCAGCATCCGAGACTCGGGAACCCTCGACTGTGCGGTCCACGACACGGGAGTCACGGCAGTCGAGGTCGAGGCCGCACCAATCCTCGCGAACGTCGATGCCAATACCGCCTACGCGGGGAGTAAAGTCAGACTCGAGGGACCCTGCCCGTACACCGACTGTCCGAGCCACGAGTACTGCGAACCCGCCGGTGCGTCGTTTGACGAGTCCTACCGGATCGGGGCTGTCGAGGGCGACCCTCCGCACGACTACTGCATGCTGGATCGCGACCTGACGCTCGTCGAGTTCGCCCCTCCCGAGTAGTCGTCCCCATCCGTCCGTTTTGTGCCGTCCCGGGGGACCCGTCGGATGAGAAACCTTGTTGTGCGGGCCCGCAATGGGGGGCGTATGAGCTTTTTCGATGATCTGGCCGACCGGATCGACCGGGTCGACAGCGTGGTCTCCATCGGCCTGGATCCCGATCCCGACCGGTTACCGTCATTTATCGACGCCGAACTGTCACGGTGGGCGTTCAACCGTCGCATCATCGACGCCACCCACGAGCACGCCGCCTGTTACAAGCCAAACGCGGCGTTCTACGAGGATCCCGACGGGTGGCGGGCCCTCGAAGAGACAGTGGCGTACGCCCACGGTAAGGACGTCCCCGTGTTGCTCGACGCAAAGCGGGGCGACATCGGCAACACGGCTCGACAGTACGCGACGGTCCTCGACGACGTCGACGCCATCACGGTCAATCCCTACATGGGCCGCGACAGCCTCGAACCGTTCCTCTCTCGTGAGGAGACGGGCGTGTTCGTACTCTGTCGCACCTCGAACGCCGGCGGGTCGGACTTCCAGGACCTCGATGTCGGGAACGGGAAACGTCTCTACGAGTACGTGGCCCAGCGGTGTGGCGAGTGGAATCGACACGACAACGTGGGGCTGGTCGTCGGCGCAACGGCCCCCGAGGAACTCGAGGCCGTACGGAACCTCGTCGACCTCCCGTTTCTCGTCCCGGGTGTCGGCGCGCAGGGGGGTGACGTCGAGGCTGCCGTCGAGTACGGTCTCGCGGATGGCGTTGGTCTCGTGAACTCGTCGCGGGGCATCATCTTTGCAGGTGAAGGAGCCGACGACGAGGCGGCCTACTTTCGGGCGGCGGGAGAGGCGGCCAAACACCTGAAACGTCGTCTGGACCGGTATCGATAGCGTTGAGAGGGAGTCCGCTGAAATGGGGCCTGGGGCTCAAAATCGATATTCGTCGACCCCGTCCGGTGGATCGACCGGTGGTTCGCTCCCGTCGTCATCCCCACGGCGCCCGAACTCTGCGAGGCAATCCGTGCACAACCCGGATTCTCGATCGTAGTGATCAGCACACACGAGCCGTCCGCATAGGTTGCAGGCCTCGACGACGGGTTTCGCCTCGCAGATCTCACAGAGGCCGCTCACGCTCATATTCCTACTACGTAGCGTGACCCTATCAACGTCCGTGTGGATGTCGTAACACCCGTTGTTCGTCCATCCTCGTCCGTATATGGCTCCAGGAGGCACGCCGTCGACGTTCCTTCCGCGAGTCCTAGTAACCGCGTCCGTCGACCATCGTCCCGGGACGCTTACGGTGTCGCACGTGTATACCCCGGATGTGCAGCGGAACCGACTCGTCTTCGGGCTCGCGGTCGCCTTCGGGGGTATGGCCGGCTTGCTGGTTCTCGTGGCCCTCTTCGAGCCGTTCGCCCTGCTCGTTGCGGTCCCGATGGCGGCCGTCACGTACCTTTTCTGGTACCACGCCACCGGTCGGCTCCGACGACGTGTCAGGAAATCCGCCGAACCATCCTATCGACGCGAACCCGGCGGCTTCGGGACCGACGCTCGGGGCGAGTGGGCACCCTCGCACGAGCGATACGGTGATGGCGGACGAACGACACGGAACAATGGTTCGAATGGAGAGACGCCCGATATCGACCGCTCCGAGGCGTACCGACGGCTCGGCCTGCGCTCGAATGCGTCGACCGAGGAAATCAAACGTGCCTACCGCCAGAAGGTAAAGGAAGTCCACCCCGATAGGGGTGGCGACGAGGAACGATTCAAGCAGATAACCGAGGCGTACGAGACGCTCATCGAGTGATTCTGACGCGGATTGACTTTCGTCCGATCAGTCGTCCGATCCCGCCGGTGCCGGATCAGCTGTTGCCGATTCGGCGCGCGTAAGCGATTCGAGATACTCGTCAGCGTCGAGTGCGGCCTTACAGCCCATCCCGCCGGCGGTGATCGCCTGCTGGTAGTGCGAGTCAACGACGTCTCCGGCCCCGAAGATTCCGGGCACGCCCGTTTCGGTCTGTCCGCCTCCTTCGCCACCCCTGATCTGGATGTAGCCGGTCTCGTCGACTTCGACGTCGGTGTCTTCGAGGTACTCGGTGTTCGGGGTGTGACCGATGGCCAGGAAGACTGCACCGACGTCGAAGTCGTACTGTTTCGTCTCCGGATCGTCGAGCTTCTCCGATGGGTGGCCAGATGGGTTCTCCGCGAGCGTCACGTGCTCGACACCCTCCTCCGGGCTGCCGTGAATTTCGAGCAGTTCCGTATTCCGAAGGATTTCGACATCGCCCGCCTCCTGTTTTTCTCGGATTCGATCCACCCAGTAGTCTTCCGCCCGGAACTCCTCTCGGCGGTGGGCGAGATAGACCGTGTCCGCGAACTTCGTGAGGAACGAGGCCTCCTCCATGGCCGCGTCGCCGCCGCCGACGATCAGCATGTCCTCGTCCCGGAAGAACGCCCCGTCACAGGTCGCGCACGTAGACACGCCGTACCCCATGAGTTCTTCTTCGCCGGGGACGCCGAGCGTCCGGGCGGCAGCCCCCGAGGCGGCGATGAACGCGTCCGTCGTGTAGACGGTGCCGTCGCGAAGTTCCACCCGTATCGGGTGTCCCTCCTCTATCGATGTGACGACGCCGTGTTGGATTTCTGCGCCGAACCGTTCGGCCTGCGCTTTCATGTCGTTGATTAGCTCTGGCCCACCGATTCCCTCCGGAAACCCGGGGTAGTTCGCGACGTCCGTCGTGAGCGTGAGCTGGCCGCCGGGCTCGGGTCCCTCAAGCACGAGCGGTTCGTTGTTCGCTCGCCCCGCGTAAATCGCCGCGGAGAGGCCGGCGATTCCAGACCCTGCGATGACGAGTCGCCTGTGTTCCGTCTCGGACTCCGCTGTCATACCGTTGGATTGGCCGTCGACGGCTATGTAGCTTGTGCCGTCGTTTGAACACGTTACACGTGCCAGTTATTCACACCCGTGAAATGGCCTCGGAGCCAGGTGAATATCGGGGATCCGACCCTTCCCGATCCCCCTAGACGAGAATTCGCCGTGCTACTGAACGGAATTCGAGTCCGAGGACTACGCAGGGAATCGAGCCGGACGTTCCTCCCGTACCTAACGTGCTCCTCTCAACACTCATCCGGGCCTTACGTGGGGGAGGATGTCTACAAGAATTGCCGAACACGTGTCGATTTGCATCGTTCCTCGGTGGAAACTGCTCCGAATGTGCGAGAAGCCCTCGTCGATTCCGTCTCGAGTTCGGTATTAGGGTTCCGTATTAGGGTTCAGTATTCGAGTTTCCAGCGGTCCTCGGATTTTGCTTCGAGTTCCTCGGCGACGCCATCTGCAAGCCGGTAGTCAGTACCGTCGCGGACGACCGTCCCGTCCCGTTCGAGGTGCTCGAGGTGAGCGTAGGATTCGCCGGGTCCGTGAAGGATGTGGATCTCCTCGAGTTCGCCAAAGAGATCGTCACTTACGGTCCAGGTATTGCACGGGCCGTGTCGGGCGAGCGCATCCAGCACGCGATAGGATCGCTCCTCATGGTGGTGGATGATGGTCGCGGCTCGCTCGCTCGGATCGTCGATCGGGTCACGGTGACCCGGCCAGGCTTTCTGGTAGTCCGCGTCAACGATGCCCTGGAGTGCGCGGAGGTACCTCTCGAGGGGCCGATCGACGCGGACGTCAGCACCGCCTACGTTCGGCGTGTACACGGGGAGTAACGCATCGCCGGAAAACACCTCCCGCCCGTCGTGGAGATCAGTCTCGAAGATGCAGAGTCCAGCCGCGTGCCCCGATGTGTGCACGACTTCGAGTTCGTGCCCGTCGAAGGTGAAGACGTCGCCGTCCTCGAAGGGAGTAACGGCGGGCGTTTTCCCGGTGGTCCCGGGGCCGGCCATCCGCTGTTCGAGGACGGCTTGCTTGTGTTCCGGCATCCCCCACTGGTCGAAGTACTCGGCCTGGATGTCGTGTAGCTCCGCCCAGGCGTCTTCGTCGCCTTCCACCAGGGGCGCATCCGCGGCGTGGACGTGGACGTCGGCCCCACTCGCAGCCTGGATATCGCCCGCGAGTCCCGTGTGATCCGGATGCCAGTGGGTCAGAAAAATGTGGTCGACGTCCTCGAAGCTCACGCCGAACTCGTCGAGGCTTGTCTCGAGCTGGCGGCGTGTCGAGTCCATCCAGTCGCCCGTATCGATCAGCACCGTCTCCTCCCCGTCGGCGAACAGATACGCGTTGTTGTCCCCCTCAAAGGCAGAGTTCGAAAGTGAGATGCGCTCCATGCTCGCCCATCCCATGGGGGAAAGAGAAAGCTTGCGTTTCGACGCCGAGGGTCGAATCGTTCCAGTTCCGGAACACGTCTCCCCTGTCAGGGCTGACGTCCAGACGCTATCCGAACGCTCTCATGAAGTATCCGAGGCCTGCCAGCCCCACGAGAACCAACACGCCGCCAACCACGATGAGATATCGACCGTACGGTTCGCCGCGTCGACGACCGATCACGCCAACGAGCATCACCACGACGCCGAGTGCGATCAGGACGAACGACGAGAGGACGACTCCGGGCATGTGCGAACGCTCGAGTTCAACCCTCTTTGGTATTAGATGATTAATACGTCACCGGGAGACAGCTCCGTCCCCACACTCTCCCACACTTCCTGTCTCCTTACCATCCACTATTTCTTTTCCACACCAACCTCCTCTCCCACTCTATCCCTCTCGGCGGGTCGTAATGGCCTACGTTTATATACGTTTGATTGGTTACGTTCATTCGGATCGGATAGAACCCCCGTCACGGATAATGGCCCTCCCACCTTCTGCCAGCCGCCCCCTTATCGGTCGGATCGATAGCGGCGCGTGGGCCGTCATGGCATTCGCGATCGTCTGGGGATATCGCTCCTACGACCGAAACTTCCACCCGAACTGGTCGGAATTGACGTGGAATCCAGGTGGAAACGTCGGTGCGAACTTCCAGACCTACCGGTACGCGGCCGAACTCGCCCGTGACGGCTCGTCCTTCTATATGATTGCGCCGCCCGGACTTGAGGAGTGGGCGGTCTATCTCTACCCACCGATCACCGTTCTCGCGTACTATCCGTTCGTGTCCCTCGAGTGGCTCCATGGCTACTGGATCCTGATCGGCCTGAATGTAGTCGCCGGGCTATTCGTGGCTGCCGGGATCGTCTTGTACGTCGATCGCACCGCCTACCGACTCGGGTGGCTCGACGTCGGGCTAATCGCCGGCCTGTTACTGTTATCGCCGTTTACCTTCGGCACGATCTACTACGGCAACATCAACCTGCTTTTAGCGCTGGCTGTCATCGTCGGGTTCCTCGCGCTCGACGAAGACCGACAGGTGGTGGCAGGGACTGCGTTCGGCCTCGCAGCCCTATTTAAACTATTCCCTGCCCTGCTCGGCGCGTGGCTGCTCGCTCGTCGATCCGTTCGAGCTATCGGAGCGGCAACGGCGGTAGGACTCGGCGGGATTCTCGCGGGGGTGGCGATCTACGGCTGGAGACCGACGGTCGTGTTCTTCACCGACGTCCTGTTCGACCGCGCGGAAACCGCGAATTTCGTCGGCGGCTATCCCGCAGACGGCGCGTACTACGTCACCATCCAGCGTCCGCTGTCGCACGTCCTCTGGACGGTATTTCCCGGGGCGCCGCCGGAACTATTGACCCCGCTTGCGTTCGTCGTCGGGGCTGGAATACTCGGGGTATTTTATTACGAGATGGAGACGATCCTCGATCGGTTGATGGGGATTTTCGCGACGATCGCCGTCGCCGTAACGCTGGTTCCGGCACTCCAGTGGTACCTCGTGTTGTTGTTCTTTCCGATGGTTCCCCTCTGGTACGTCTGGGACGGGCCGGGGCGTCGGCTCTTTCTCGTCGGCGGGGCGATCATGTTCGCGAATATCCGTCCTGGTGGCCTGATCGGTGGTACCAGAGCATACGAGTTTCCCGGCGTCATTGAACTCGTCATCACGAACGTCTTCGCCTTCGCCACCCTGCAGATGTACGGGATCGGGATCATGCTCGCCGCCTGTGCGATCGCGAAGTACAGGCCGTCGTTCGTCGCCAGGATCGCCGACGGGACCCCGACCGTGAGATCGACGGTCGTTCGGCTGACGAATCGGTGACCCGAACCGCACGCAGAACGGAGACGCCGACCCGTCGACGTCCAGCACTCGAGTCATCCACCGACGGCGAGAGGATTCGAGACGGCGAACGGTTCGAGACCGACCTGGCGGTTATTCGATCGAACCCCACTCTCCGCGGAAGAATGTGAGTGCCGCGCCCTCCTCGTCGAGGACACCCGCGGATTCCGCCTTCCCGACGTAAATTGTATGATCACCCGCGGGGAGGGAGTCGTAGACGCTACAGTCGACGTACGCGAGTCCGTCTTCGAAGATGTGGGCTCCCGACCCTTCGGTCCGAGTCGATTCCGTCTCGAAGGGGCTCTCCGCGAGGTCCGTCATGTCGGCGAAGTACTCCCCGAGGTGTTGTTGGTCGGCACCGAGGACGTTCACGCAGAACCCCTCGACGTCGCCGTCACGGAGCAACTCGTGGCTCTTCGTCTCGTGATCGATGCTCACGAGGACGAGCGGTGGCTCGAGCGAGACGGAGGCGATAGCGTTCGCAGTCAATCCGTGGGGTGGAGACGATGGAAACGTGACGACGGTCACGCCGGTGGCGAAGTTGCCCATCACGTTTCGGAATTCGGAGGCATCCGGCATGGACGCAAATGCAGGAAATGCCGGCATAATAGTTTGGATTCTCGACAGGGAACCCCACACGTCGAATTCGAAACGACGAACTCGGTCCCCCTCGATGGCACACGTATTCCATGGACGAAACCGCCGACGAGGGTAACGGAACCGATGTCGAGACCCGGACCCTCGAACTCGAACTGCCGGAGTCGGACTACCGAAGGCTACAGGAACTCGAAACCGGGGATCCAGCGGTCCGGTCGCGACTCGAAGCCGCCGTCCGGACTGAACTCGACATTCTCGAACACGTAGCCGGGATCGAAACCCGACGTCAGGATCCAAATCGAGAGTTCCCGGGGATGCCGGACCCCGGCCCGCTCGATTCGCCGATCGGTGCGTTACTTGGCTTCGAGGTCGAGGCACTCGGGGACGGGACCGCCCGGCTGTCGATGGATGCGACCCGTCGCCACGCCAACCGCGGCGGTCCGGTCCAGGGCGGCGTCATCACGTCGCTCGCCGATACCACGACAGCACTCGCGTTCATGACGACCCTCGATCCTGGCGAGTCGACGACCAACATCGAACTCAAGATCAACTTCCTCCGACCGGTGTTCGACGACACGATCGAGGCAGAGGCCATGGTCGTCCGACGGGGTCGAAGGACCGGTCTCGTCGAGTGCGACGTCAGAAATACGGACGGGGAACTCGTGGCGCGGCTGTCGACGACGTATATGGTCCTCAATGGGGAGTAACGGACGAGTGATCCCCTCAGGCAGTCGATTCGAGGAACGCTCGCAGTTCGTCCCGGTATCCAGCCGGTCGATCCTCGACAACCCAGTGATAGGCGTTCTCGAGCCCGACGACCTCGCCGCCAACGTCTGCAGCGAGTTTCTCGGCGTAATCCAACGGTTGCATCACGTCGTCTTCGCCCCACAGGCACAGGAGTTCTGCGTCGATCGCGTCGTAGTCGATCTCGGTGGTGTGATTCGTGTTCGTGGCGACGGCGGCCCGGGCCAGGGCTCGTCGTCCGTCATCGCGGAGCCACGGTGCCTTCATCCCCTCTACGAAGGCCGGGTCGGCCTCGTCGAAGGTGCCCTCGCCGAAGGCGAAATCGAGCTGTCCTTCGAATTTGTCGGGATCCATCTCGGCCGTTCCGGGGAGTCCGAGGTTGGAGACGAACTCGACCGGCCAGGAGTCATAGCAGACCGCATTCGACAGGACGAGCCGGGAAACCCGATCCGTGCGTGCGGCGAGTCGGAGTGCCGGACCGCCGCCGATGTCGTGGGCGATGACCGTCGCCGTTTCGATGCCGAGGTCGTCTAGTAACGCCTCGAGCATCAACTCTTGCGCCCTGACCGAACGATCGAAGCCGTCCATCCGATCCGAATTGCCGTAGCCCAGCATGTCCGGGATGACGACCCGGTACTCGTCCTCGAAGGCGGGCCCGATCCGACGCCAGAGGTACGACCAGGTGGGAATCCCGTGGACGAAGACGAGCGGATCGCCGTCGCCCTCGTCGCGGTAGGCCACGGAAAGGTCGTGGCCGTCGACGGTTACGGTTGTCTCCGATTGTTCGTCGCTCCAGGTTTCGTGGTCCGGTGGTGTGTTGGCCATACTTGAGAACTCGATCTGTGCTCACTAAAACCGATCGGGGCTGGTGGGGCTGGTCTAACGGTCGACCGAGACGGACGTCTGTTCGGGATCGGCGTCGTTGCGGATCGGACGTCCGGGCTCACGGAACAAAAGCGAGCAAGAGGTTGACGAAGCCGGCGACCTCTTCTGGAGCGAACCGAACGGAAAAGTAGCCCAGGGCACCCTGGGCGGCGTTGAAGAGCCCATGGATTATCGCGGGGACGACGAGGTTGCCGGTATACTCGTAGGTCACGGCGAGGATGCTTCCAACCAAAAAGAGAATCGTGATGCCGAGCACCGCCGACAGGAGGCTCCCGTTCGCGTATCCAGGAAGGTGGATCACGGCGAATACGAAGGTCGCGAGCCCGAGCCCGCTCACGACGCCAAAGGTTTCTCGAAGCCGGGTCTGGATGACGCCGCGGAACAGGAGTTCCTCCGTGGGACCGACGATCAGAATCGACAGGACCGCGAGCAATAGAAACACAACCGGATCCTCCTGACCCAGACGAATGATCTCCTGTTGGGGTTGTTCGATCCCGTACCGGTTCGAAATGAGGACGGTCCCGACGGCGGCGAGACCCCACAGGACGAGTACACCGACGAACCCCGCCCCGGTGGTGAGCCATCCCTCGAGCGACGGCATCTCCACGCCGATGTCGCGGAGCGATCGTTCGCGATATTGGAGATAGCCTATCGAGACGCCGACAAAGGCGACAAGCTGGATAGTAACGACGGAAAGGATAATCAGGTGCCTGGGTGCGAGTTCGATACCCGACTGTTCCAGGAGAAATCCGACGAATACTGCGAGGACGTTTCCCCCGCCGTACGCGAGAATCGCCAGACCAACTGCCACCGAGAGAGCGACGATGGAAGCGGCAGTCCGGGATCGGGTTGACATGATGACTCCTACGTCGGGCAGCGCTAAAAGTCACCTGACACACCGATCATCACTCGTTGGGCCGGTGCTTCGCCAGTCACCGAAGCAATAGAACACCTGAAGGGTGCCGAAAATATTTTTCAAATTGTGCAGGCCCACCAGGCAGGATTTTGAAGCGTTACCGCCCCTCAAATTCGGCTTCGCGCCCCTCGAGAAACGCCGAGGCTCCTTCGGCGTGATCGGCCGACTCGAACACGGCAGCCTGTGCGGCAGCCTCGAACGCCATGGCATCGCTGATATCGCGCTCGAAACCCCGGATCAGCGCCTGCTTCGACGCACGGAGTCCCACCGTCGGCCCGTTCGCGATGGGTTCGATGAACTCGTCGAAGCGCTCGTCGAACTCCTCCGCCGGGTAGACGTGGTTGACCAGGCCGATCTCCTCGGCACGATTTGCATCCACGAGTTCTCCAGTAAAGACCAGCTCCTTCGCCGTGTTGGATCCTACCGCCCGGGGGAGGAAAAACGACGTGCCGGTGTCCACGCCCAGTCCGACCTGCCGGAATCCAAAACTGATCACGGCGTCGGCGCTCGCCAGCTGGACGTCGCAGGCCAACGCCAGGTTTGCACCCGCACCGAATGCAACGCCGTCGATCTTGGCCACCGTGGGCAGGTAGAATCCGTGGAGATCCTCGAGGACCCGCGAGGTGACGTCGCGAATGCCACGTACGGACTCGTGGAGGGTCGGCTCGCCGTCGATTCGGTCCCCCATCGATCCGACGTCGCCGCCGGCACAGAACGAGCCCTGGGTCCCGGTCACGACGAGACACCGAGCCTCGCCTTGTTCTTCGAGTTCCGCGAGGGCGTCGAGGATTCCATGGGAGATCCCTTCGCTCAACGCGTTTCGCTTTGCTGGACGGTTCAGAGTGATCGTGGCGACGCCGTCGTCGACGTCGAGGAGTACTGGATCGCTCATGATACATTTGGAGATGTCGATGCGTCGGCTTAATGCTACCGCGGACGGGCGGAAGCCCGTCTCGCCACGCGGTGGGAATTACGGGAAGTCGAGGGTACACATACGACGGCGATCGTGGGTGGACGTCAACGGGCCGTCCAGCCGCCGTCGGCTGCCAGCGTCGTCCCAGTGACGAACGAGGCGGCGTCGCTCGCGAGAAACACCGCCGGCGCGGCGATCTCTTCCGGACCCGCGAAGCGATCGAGCGGCGTGCGTGATTCGATCGATCGCCGGAGGTCCTCGTTCTCGCGGACCTCGGCGGTGAGATCGGTCGCCACGTACCCGGGGGCGAGACAGTTAACGCGGACGTCGGGCGCCCAGTCGAGCGCCAGGCTCTTCGTCAATCCTACGATCCCGTGTTTCGAGGCGACGTACGGATGCTGGCGGGGGAGCCCCACGAGTCCGCCGACGCTCGCAACGTTGAGGAGCGACCCACCGCTCGATTTCAGGTGCGGTCCGGCTTCACGTGCGCAGGTGAACGCCCCCCTGAGATTCACGCGCACAACGTCGTCGAACGCGGCATCGCCGACGTCGGCGGGCCTCCCGAGCGCGGCTCCCGGGTTGATCCCGGCGTTGTTGACCACGCAGTCGATCCCGAGGTCGTCGGCAATACGATCGAAGCAGGCGGCGACCGCGTCCGGATCGCCCACGTCGAGCGTCTCCATCCGGCTGTTGACCCCCCGGTCGCGGATTTCGTCGACCACTGTTTCGACGTCCGATTCGGTCCGAGACAGCGGAACCACGTCGGCCCCGGCGTCGGCCAGTCCGAGTGCGATCGCCCGTCCGATACCTCGCGTGCCGCCGGTCACGACCGCCGTCCGTCCGTCGAGGTCGAATTGCATATCCGGAGGGGGACCGGAACAATCAAGAATCTGTGGAAGTCGTCCCACGATACCCCGGGCGGCAGTATTACTCGTCGGGATCCCGTCACTACCCGTATGCGTCTCCACTGGCACCGTCGCGATCTCCGACTCGCGGACAACCGGGGGCTCGCGGAACCGACCTCGAAACCTGTCGGGGTGTTCGTCTTCGACGATTCGATCCTTGAGTACGCTGGTGCTCCCCGCGTCGCGTTCCTCTGTGAGGCAATCGACGCACTTCAGACAGCATATCGAACTCGTGACTCGGAGCTGTTCGTTCGACGCGGCGATCCCGCCGAATGGATTCCGTCGCTGGTACACTCGCTCGACGCCGACGAGGTTTCCTGGAACCTCGATTACTCCGGCCTCTCGACTGAACGGGACGATCGCGTGCGCGACGCCCTCGATCCCGACCGATCGATTCGGACGGCTCACGACGCAGTCTGTCACGAACCGGGTTCGATCACGACCGCCGACGGGAATCCGTATTCGGTGTACTCGTATTTCTTGAAGAAATGGCGCGACCGGGAGAAGACAGAGCCGTTCGAGATACCCGATCTCGCTCCGGTCGGATCGGGTGGGATCGGAACCATCCCCGCCGGTGAGATTCCCGGACCCAAAGACCTCGGTTTCCAAGCCCCTGAGGCATCCATTCCGGCGGCCCAACCGGACGCCGCCAGGGATGCTCTCACGTCGTTTCTCGATACCGACGTCTTTCGATACGCGGATCGACGCGACTATCCCGCCGATCGGTGTACGTCGCGGCTGTCACCGCATCTCAAATTTGGGACGATCGGAATCAGGGACGTCGACGAGCGCGTCCGGGACGTGCGAGATCGTTCCGAGGGTGGCGATCGGGAATCGGTCGTGGAATTTCGTTCACAGCTCGCCTGGCGCGAGTTTTACATGCACGTGCTCTCGTTCAATCCCGAGACGGTCGTCGAGAACTTCCGGGAGTACGAGAACGACCTCGACTGGGAGAACGATCTGGAGTTACTCGCGGCGTGGAAGCGTGGCGAAACCGGCTACCCGATCATCGACGCGGGCATGCGTCAGCTCGCCACCGAGGCGTTCCTCCACAACCGACTGCGCATGATCGTGGCGTCGTTTCTCGTAAAGGACCTCCTCGTCGACTGGCGCTACGGGTACGATCACTTCCGGACACATCTCGTCGATCACGACACGGCGAACGATGTCGGCGGCTGGCAGTGGGCGGCCTCCACAGGCACCGACGCCCAGCCGTACTTTCGGATTTTTAACCCGGTTACCCAGGGCGAGCGCTACGATCCAGCGGCAACGTACGTCACTCGATACGTTCCCGAACTCGACGGCGTCGACCCGGAGGTCGTGCACTCGTGGACGGAACTACAGCCGACCAGACGCCGCAACGTCGCCCCCGACTATCCACCCCCGATCGTCGACCACGTCGAGCGGCGGGAACGAGCATTAGAGATGTTCGATCGAGCCCGTGGCGAGTCGGGATAACGTCCCGATCGTCGGTCTGGAGCGACTCGGTACCCCGTTACAATCGGGCGATCTCCCTCGCGATTTTTCGGCCGTAACCTGAAGTTTTAACATCTATCGCGGCGAGAAATGGAATTGGAGGACGATATAAATGCCTGAACGATCCAATCCCGAACTGCCCCCACTTCCGTACGAGTACGACGCGCTCGAACCGTCTATCTCCGAGCAGGTCGCTACCTGGCATCACGACACCCACCACCAGGGCTACGTGAACGGTCTCGATAGCGCCGAAGAAACGCTGGCGGAGAATCGAGCCAGCGGCGACTTCGACGGCTCCGCCGCCGCGATCCGGAGCGTGACCCACAACGGATCCGGCCACTATCTCCACACGCTGTTCTGGGAGAACATGGACCCCAACGGCGGTGGCGAACCGGACGGCGACCTTCGCGACGCCATCGAGGCCGACTTCGGCTCCTACGAGGGCTGGAAGGGCGAATTCAAGGCCGCGGCATCCGGTGCCGGCGGCTGGGCACTGCTGGTCTACGATCCGGTAGCAAAGCAGCTGCGGAACCTGGTAGTTGACAAGCACGACCAGGGCGCCCTCTGGGGGAGCCATCCCATTCTCGCGATCGACGTCTGGGAGCACTCCTACTACTACGACTACGGCCCGGACCGTGGCAGCTTCATCGACGCGTTCTTCGAGGTCGTCGACTGGGACAACGTCGCCAAGCAGTACGCCAAGGCGCTCGAACACCACGAGTAACGCAGGGGCTCGCTCGGCGTACGGAACGCCAATCATCGACTTTTTTGCACATCGACTGGGCGAGCGGATCGTCTCGCGGAAGCGCCCCTGAACGTAATCGTACCGACGGCGGATGGATAGCGACGCGAAAGCGGGAGTGATGGGCCGCGATTCAACCGTCGTACGAGTGCGCGTCCGAGACAGCTGGTGCACCCATCGCGATAATGACTGCATTCTCCCTGGCCTTGGCGTGGTTGTACGCCCGGTGTGGGTGTTCTGGCTCCGCGACGAAGAACTGGTCGCGTTCGACGACGTACTCGCTATCCGGCGTTTCTACGCGAAGTTCGCCATCGACCACGTAGAACACTTCTTCTTGCTCGTCGTGATAGTGAAGGCCGGAGAGTGGGATATCCGCTCCCGGTCTGACGTCGTACCGTCGCACGCCCATGTTTTCCATTCCAACCGCGTCGCTGATCGATTTCATCTCGCACGGTCGATTCGGTGCCACGTCTATATCGGTCGGATCGACGACGTAATAGCTCATGACGGGGGTTGTCGGACCGGAACCTAAAGCCTGTCTTCCGGTCGATTCAGTCGATTACGTCGACTCCCGGAACAGTCGATAGATCGTTTGCCCGACTGCGACGGGATTGGGTTCGCCATCGGGTCCAGGGCACGTGACCTCGGCTCGGGTCACACCGATAGAGCCGCCCGCGTAGACGATCGTAATCTCCCCGTGGAGGTCGTCCGTCGCCGCGTCCAGGTAGGTCACGTTTAAATCAACGGTCGCCAGCATGCTCGATTCGGGATCGGCAAAGGTCTCCCTGAGTGCTTTCCCGCTCGCCACGTCGACGAGCGTCCCGATCACGCTCCCGTTGACGACTCCGAAGGGGTTGGTGAGCTTCTCGTCGTAGGGAATAGTCGCGTGTGTCACGCCTTCGTCATCGGTGTACATCTCGAGGCCGTGCCATTCCTGGTAGGCCGTTCTTTCCATCCCGTGGTCGGTCGCGTCGTCGGAAGTCATCGGTGGAAGTCGAACCGGCGGATCGACCGCCCGGATCGATCCCACATTGGTGGAGGTATGCCAAGAAGGTTGCAGGTCGCGAGGTGACGTGATCGGTCGTTCGGCGTCGCCGAGGATCACCAACTCCTATACGACAGACGACGTATTCCGGGTCATGCCCCGTCCACGCGACGAGTTCGAAGACATTCGCCCCTTCAGGTTCCGCGAGCCAGGCGACGTCCTCGATCGAGAGTACATGTACACCGTCTACGAAATCGCACGCCTTTTACAGGGTCTCGACGCCGACCAGGAGCTCGACCCTGGAACCGAGGACATCCTGCTCGACTGGGCCATCCCGTGGATGCTCGACCACGGCGAGTCATTCGTGTTCGCCGAACCTGAGTCCGACGACGAACCGGGGTACTACGGATTGCGATACTCTCGATGAAGCTCCTCGTCGCCGGTGCGACGGAGGTCGATGCGGGTAAGACCACGTTCTCGATGGGTCTCGTAGATCGCCTCGGGGTCCCTGGGTTCAAACCACGCGCAGGCAACGATTACTGGTTCGATCACGACGATTACCTTCGAGCGGTCGGGGCCGGTCGGCTGTTCGGGAAAGACGCGAGGCGTCTCGCAGCTGCCTCACCCGGGGACGTCACGCCCGAGTCGATCAATCCGGTGCACCGTCTGTGGCTTCCGACGCCCGGGAGTGGGACTGGACTCCTCGGCCGCGAAGGGCGAGATTTCCTCGTGGACCGTGTCACGGTGGATGGAACCCACCAGTTCGTCGACAACGGTACCGTCGACCTCCCTCCGATGGTCCGCGAACGGCTCCCCCTCGACCGTGCGATCACCGTGGACTCTCGCTCGGCGTTCGACGAGGTAATGAGCGACCGACACGTGCGTGCCCTCTCGGCGTCGGCGGACGACATTTCGGGGCGTGAAGACGCCGTCGTTGAGTCCTACGCGGACATCGCCCGGCCGCTCCAGTCCTTCGTCCCGGACGCAGTCGCCGTGGTTGAGCCGCGACGCTGCCGGATATACGACGGCGAGCGATACGCGAAATCCTGCGAGGTGTCCGGATCGAGCGCCCACGAAGGTCGTTTGGAAAAGCGAGTCGACCGCGTTCTCGAACTTCTCGAACCCACAGACCGGGTGGCGCTGCCGGCGCTCGCAAAACGGGAACGAGACGATCCCGCAATCGTGGCCGACGCGTATGAAGACGCTTACGACGCGTTGCTCGCCGTCGGAGGATAGCCGAGCGTCGAGTCGGCCCATAGGACCGATGTCGAGGGCCACATGTGACTTCGATCAGGCGAGCGCCGAGCCGGCCCGAATGATGCGCTCCTCTGCGAAGGCCGGGCCGATGAGCTGGAGTCCCGCGGGCCCCTCGTCGGTTTCACCGGCCGGCACCGAAATCGCCGGCAGGTTCGCGAGGTTGACGGGGACCGTGTTCGCGTCCGCAAGGTACATCTGCAACGGATCGTCGAGGCTCTCGCCGAGTTCGAACGGTGGGACGGGCATCGTCGGCGAGGCGATCAGGTCGACGGCCTCGAAAGTCTCGTCGAAATCCTGCTTCACCCACGCCCGTGCGTCCTGGGCCTGTTCGTAATATTTGTCGTGATACCCCGCAGAAAGTGCGTAGGTCCCGAGCAGGATGCGTCGCTTGACTTCTTCTCCGAACCCGGCCTCCCGAGCGCGCGCAAACGCGTCGTTCCAGTTTCCGTTCTCTCCGCCGCCCGTCCCGTATCGCACGCCGTCGAAGCGGGCGAGGTTAGACGAGGCCTCTCCCATGGCGATGACGTAATAAGCCTGGACGGCCGTCTCGACCGACGGGAGCGACACCGGATGGGTCGTCGCACCCTGGTCCCGAAGCGTTTCGAGAGACGCCTCGAACCCATCTCGAATGCCGGCGTGGGCACCGTCGAGGAGCTGCTGGGGGACGCCGATTCGCATGCCGTCGACCTCACCATCGGCTGCCGCGACGTACTCCGCGTCCGCTCCCGCATCGTGCGTGGTGGCGTCGTGATCGTCAGGCCCGGCGATGACCTCGAGCAGTCTCGCGGCGTCCTCGACGGTGGGGGCGAGGGGACCGATCTGTTCGAGCGAGTTGGCATACGCGACGAGGCCGTACCGCGAAACGAGCCCGTAGGTCGGTTTGATTCCCACGACGCCACAGAAGGCGGCCGGACATCGGACCGATCCGCCGGTGTCGGATCCCAGCGCGAGGTCGGCCTCGCCGGCAGCGACCGCTGCTGCGGAGCCGCCAGAAGATCCGCCGGGGACGCGACCGGCGGCGACGGGGTTCTCCGTCGGACCGAAGGCGCTGGTTTCGGTCGTCGTCCCCATCCCGAACTCGTCCATGTTCGTCTTGCCAACGATGGTCGCCCCGGCGGCCCGCAGTCGTTCGACGACCGTCGCATCGTAGGGAGGAACGTAGGTTTCGAGCATTGCGGAGCCGCACGTCGTTCGAACGCCGGCGGTGGAGATGTTGTCCTTGACGGCTACGGTGTACCCGTCGAGGGGTCCGTCATCGGTCGGATCGATCGTCGTCTCGGTGATGAAGGCGTCACTCATGAAACGTTGGGTCCCTTGAAGTAGCCGTCCTCGGTCTCCGGGGCGTTCGAGAGCGCCTCCGCCTGGGTGAGACCCTCTCGAATCTCGTCAGGGCGCATCACGTTCGTGAGGTCGGTCGTGTCGTCGACATCGGGGACGTCGTCGAGTGCCTTGAAGTACTCGAGGATCTCCTCGAACTGACTCGCGAAGCGTTCGAGTTCCTCGGCGTCGAGATCCACGCGGGCCAACGTGGCGACGTGTTCGACCTCCGTTTCGTCGACGGGCATACCTGCGTCTCGCCGTGCACGACCACTAAGCGTTTCGAAGCCGGTGGACGATTCTCGGCCCTCAGCCACTCGGGCCAACGTTTAAGTCCTCAGAAAACCAACAGATTTATATGGGCCGACGAATCAGAGCGTTGCTCTCGGAGGCCTCGAACCGACCGAGCCGAAAGACTGTCGGCCTGGAGGTGCCGGCATGAGCGAACGAGAACGCGATGTCGATCGCGAATCCGAAAAACGGGACCCCGATGAGGAGGATTCGTCGCCCACCCGCGTTCGCATCCGGAAACCCGACGAGGAAGCGGAGGAACAGACCCGGGACGAAGCCCAGCTGGTCTGCCCCGAATGCGGCGGTCGCCTGGAATACGATTCAGAGCGAGGCGAGACGGCCTGCAGCGAGTGCGGTCTCGTGGTCGAAGCGGACGAAATCGATCGCGGCCCCGAGTGGCGCGCCTTCGGTTCGGCCGAGACCGATCAAAAATCGCGCGTCGGGGCTCCGATGACGACGATGATGCACGACAAGGGGCTGTCGACCAACATCGGCTGGCAGAACAAGGACGCTTACGGTAAACAGCTCTCCAGCCGACAACGCCGGAAAATGCAACGCCTTCGCACTTGGAACGAACGGTTCCGGACCAGGGACTCGAAGGAGCGAAACCTCAAGCAGGCGCTCGGCGAAATCGACCGCATGGCCTCGGCGCTCGGCCTGCCGGAGCGTATCCGCGAAACCGCGAGCGTGATCTACAGACGAGCACTCGACGACAATCTGCTCCCCGGCCGCTCGATCGAGGGCGTGGCGACCGCGTCGCTGTACGCCGCCGCGAGACAGGCTGCAACGCCCCGGAGTCTCGACGAGGTCGAAGCCGTTTCTCGCGTGGAGAAAGACGAAATCGCCCGCACGTACCGCTATATCGTGCGAGAGCTCGACCTCGAGATTCAGCCCGCCGATCCCGAACAGTACGTCCCCCGCTTCGTGAGCGACCTCGGCCTCTCAGAGGAAGTCGAACGACGGGCCAGGGAACTGCTGCGCGATGCGAAAGCCGAAGGGATTCACTCCGGGAAATCTCCCGTAGGACTCGCGGCAGCCGCCGTCTACGCCGCGTCGCTTTTGACCAATCAGAAAGTCACTCAAAGCGATGTCAGCGAGGTCGCGAACATCTCCGAGGTGACCATTCGAAACCGCTACAAAGAGTTGCTCGAAGCGGAAGAGACGCCCGCCTGACCGACCGACGCGTCCCGTTTCAGCCACTCGCGCGGACCGATTTGACGCCGAACCTGTTCGATCGACCGATAGTATAATGTGTTCTTCGGGTGTCGTTTCACGTATGACTCACGTTCTCATTGCAGTGGACGCTGACGAGGAACGGGCGAAGGCGCAGGCAGATGCGATCACCGACCTGGGCGATCCGGACGAAGTTTCCGTCACCGTTCTGCACGTGTTCACCGAAAACCCGGAGGGGGCCTCGGTCACACAGGTATCGTCTGCCCGACACATCGCTGATCAACTCGAGGAATCCGGTTTCGTGGTCGATATGGCGGAATCGAGCAGCGACGATCCGGCGGAATCGATCATCGAACACGCGGCCGATCTGGATGTGGACTTCATCTGCGTCTCGGGTCGTCAGCGATCCCCGACCGGGAAGGCGCTGTTCGGGAGCACGTCCCAGCAGGTGCTTCTCGAGTCCGACGTACCGGTACTGTTCTGTTCGTCCTGATCGGAGGCTACGAACACAGTGAATCGATATACCGACCGACGTGGTCGTCCATTCGGCGCTTGAACCCGGCCTGCCGGGCCAGCCGATCGAGTTCTCGCGAGACCAGGCTGCCGTACTGAACGGCCTTCTTTTCGCGCTTCCTGGCCGCGTCCGGGAGGAAATCCACTGCACGCCGGAGCGCTACCTTTCGTTCCGCGCCGCGTACAAGCTGTTCGTCGTCGAGTCGCAACGCCGACGAAACGACACGGTCGTGGAGGAGCGGAAGGACCGGTTCGACGCCCGCGGCACGGAGTACGAGCACGTCGCGTTCGAGCTGCCATGGAAGCGTGGCGACGACCTCCCGGGTGGCGCCGCGAATCGTCGAGGCCTCGAGGCGTGGATCGTCGGGTGCTTTCGCAACCTTCGCATAGCCACCGAACAGCTCGTCCGCCCCCTGCCCGAGTGCGAGCCGACCGTGTCCGTCCGTGGCGACGCGTTCGGCGACGAGATACAGCGGGATGGCTATTGCGACGTCCATCGGGTTCGATCGACCGGTCGCGGTGACAATACGTGGCACCGCTCGTTCGAGATCCTTGTGTTCGAATTCAACAATGCGGAGGTCCCCTGATCGATCCAGAGCGTCGGCACTCGATAGTGCGGCCTCGACGTCGTGGCTTCCCTCGAACCCCCCGACGTAGAGGGGTCCGTCGAACCGGGCAGCGACGATCGATGAGTCGACGCCTCCGGAGAAGGCGACCGGGGGATCGGACGCGACACCGTCGATCGACTTGAGCAGGGTAGATCTGACCGCCGAAACGGCCTGATGTAGCGTGGGAAATGGGTCCGGCCTGGGAAGGGACCACACTCGCTCGTCGCCGGTGTGGTCCCGTCTGTGCCCGGCGGGGACCGGATTTGGATCCTCCAGGTCCGTCGGATCGATGCTCGACTTGGTGGGGGCGTCGGCCTCGGAAAACAGCGGGAACCGGCCGAGTACGTCGCGGACGAGGACGCCGTCGAGTTCGCCGGCGAAGCCGGTCGTTCCGGGCAGGGCGTTCCCGGATTCGAGTGCTTGGCGAACGACGGCCGTGTCGGCTCCCTGCATTCGGCTCATCGTCGAAGCATCGACGCGATTCGCCGTTTTACCCCGCCCCCGAACTGACGGGCGCTGATGTGCCACGGCGTCCGCTTTCCGACGACTGTCGTGCGTCCCGCGCGGACCGCGTCGAGAATGGCCTCGGCGTCACGATCGTTCGCATCGACCTCGGTGACGGCCTGACCCACCATCTCGGCGATGTGTGCGTCGCTTCCGGCAGTCATCGGAAGGTCGTGGTCCTCCGCGAACCGTTCCGCCTGGCGGTTTGCCCGACCGGTGAACAGTCGGGAGTTGTACACCTCTATTGCATCCGCGGCTGCGAGCTGCTCGTCGGAGACGTGTGCTCCAACCCCGTGACGCGAGGGCTGAAACGGGTGAGGAACGACTGCAATCCCACCCTGGTCGTGGATTTCGTCGAGAGTTTCGTGGAAGTGCATCCCGGGGGAGATGGCGGTTTCGATCCCCAGGGCGAGAACGTGACCGGCAGCACTCGAAATCTCCATCCCGACGATGCCTGTCAGACCATAGGATTCGGCAATCTCGGCTGCCTCGATCGAAGCGTCGATCTCGTCGTGGTCGGTCACGGCCAGGGCATCGAGACCGACGGCCTCGGCCTGCTCGAGCAGCAGCTCGATGGGATCGCGGCCGTCGTACGACAGGGCGGAGTGGGCGTGAAACTCGACCGACAGCACGTCCGGAGGTAATGGGGGACTGGAGAAAAACGCCCCGATCGCAGATTATAGTCCAGGAAGGCGGTTCGTGGGCAAAATCCATGGTTTTCGGAATGCAACCTGCGGCCGCAGCGGGGTTACTGTACGGGTTACTGGAACATCCCCCGTGCGGCAGATTGCTGGTCGGGTGTTTGATCTTCGACCATCTGCTGGTACTGTTGTGCGATCTGCTCCATCTGCTGTTGGATCTCGTCCGCCTGTTCTGCGAGCTCCGTCGTCTCGATGTCGAAGTCGACGAGAGGTTCGAGTGCGTTTTCGATGACGGCTCTCGCAGCTTTGGGATCCGGGAGGAACGGATGGGAACGAACCACGAGCAGTGCGGCCGGGATCCCTGCATGGAAGCACTCTTTCACGAGTGCACCGGTCACGCCACCCACGACTCCGCGGTCGGTGGCAACCTCGATCCCGGCGTCGACGAGAGCGTCACGCATGGCCTCGGTCGTCCCGACGCCGATCACGTCACCGATCTGGCCTTCCGACTCGGCGGGCGCGCCAGCGAGGAAAATGGCACGATCGAATTCGTCGGCGAGGTCCTCGAGCACGCATCGACTCAGGGCTTCGAACGAGCTCGGGGGCAGCGCGATGTCACTCTTGAGCGTCATGACGGCCGGATCGTCGCTCGAATACACCCGTACGAGGTCCTGGACCAGACCGTCCTCGAAGGTAACCGCTGGCGGAAATTCCTGGGAGGACACGTTCCCGTGATGATCCATCTCCAGTTGCTTCGTTATCTGGTCGACGGCTATCGACGCGACCATGCCGTGACCGGGGAGTCCCTCGATGAGTGTCGGCTTCTCGGTCGAAATCTCCGTCAACTGTTCGAACTCTGCCGGGGGTGATGACTCGGACATACGGTACTCTGGTTGGACATCGAAGCCCAGTGTCAAAACAATACCCCGTCTTTCGGAATGACGGAGCACGAAGGGGTAGCGTATTCATTCGTTCGGCGGTCTATCGATGGTAACCGATCGCATCGGGGCGTCGTCGACCTCGGGATCGGTCCAGGTACCTCGAAGGAACCAGCCGGCGGTGGTGAGCGCACTCAACACGTACGAGACGGCCATCGCGTACCACACGCCGACGACACCCATCCCGACGTAGGTCAGAAGGACGTATGCGAGCGGAATCCGGTAGATCCACAGCTCCTGTATCGAGAACACCATCGCGGTCCGGGTGTTGCCGCTACCTCGGAACCCGCCGAGCGTCACTCTGAATATTCCGAGGAATGCGAAGAACGGGCCACAGATCAACAGATACTGTGAACCGAGGTCGACGACCGTGGCCGCCCGCTCGCCGGTAATGAACACCCCGGTGATCGGTTCGGCAAAGAGGACGCCGACGATCCCCACGATGCCGAGTCCGGTCGCGATCAACCCCCACGCGAGAAACACGGCGTGTTTCGCCCGATCGATCTGTCTGGCTCCGAGATTCTGCCCCACGACGGTTTCGGTACCCCGGGCGACTCCGATGGCGGGCAGGAAGACGAGTGACGCGAGACGGCTGACGATTCCATAGGCCGCGACGGCATCCGTACCGGCGATAGCGACGATTGCCGTGAGTGCGGCGATGCCCAGCGATCGAAAGCCCATCTCGCCGGCGGTCGGCGTCCCGAGTTCCACGATCGTACGGACGGTGTCCCGCTCGAGCCACAGATCATCGAGGCCGGGGCTGAGACCCACACGACCGCCGAACAACATCCACAACCCCACGGCTGCCGCCAGTCCCCTCGAGAGCACCGTCGCGATGGCTGCCCCCCGTACGCCGAAGCCGTCGAAACCGGTCGCCTCGTAGAGTGCTGCCTCGACGGCGATCCCATCGAACCCGGGAACGACGGACAACCACACGAACAGGTCGTTGTCGACGAACCCGAGAATGAAAAACGGGTCGATAACCACGTTCAACACCACCGAAAACAGCATGATGTACAACGGAGTGCGTGTGTCGCCCCAGCCGCGCATCAACGCGTTGAAGATGAAAAACCAGAACATGGCGAAGACGCCGATGAAGATCACACGGGTGTATTCGAGTGCGAAGATGTATGGGTCGGTACCCGGTTCGGCACCGACGATCTGCAACAACACGGGTGCGAGTATCCAGCCCAGAATCGACAGGCCGACGGAGAGCACCGTCACGAACGCGATCGTCTGTCCGGCGACGTGGTGGCTGCGTTCGAGTCGATTGGCCCCCTTGTTCTGGGCCACGAGTACCGTTCCCGCGACGGTAAAGCCCGCACCCACGCTAATCATCACGAAGACGATGGCCCACGAGTACGATAGGGCCGCGACGCCCGCCGATCCGAGCCGTCCGACCCAGAACGTGTCCGCCAGGTTGTATCCCACCTGCAATAGCTGGGTGAGGACGATCGGTGTAGAGAGGACTACGAGGGGTCTAAAGAGGGCTCCATCGATGACGTTGACCGAGCGATCGTCCGATCCGGCCATCTATTCGTCGTCGGGCTGAGTTTCGGTCGGGAATCGTTCGTCCCGGAGGGCGAACTGGGACATCGATGACGGGGCAACGGTCGGGGTTCCACACATTACCTCCCTGAACAGCAAGAGGGAGGCCATAGGGTTTTCGAAGATTCTCCGATGATTCGGGACTCCACGGGGTGAAGGACGCACACCGGTGAAAGGGACTACTCGCAAGTAAACGCAGCGAGACGATTCAATCGGCCTGTAGGCCAGGCGACGTAGACGGGTTGCGTGAGGGATCGTTGGTTTCAGTCGTTGGGGTGCGAACGAACATGGCGTGTCCGATGATCCCAGCGGTCACGAGGGATGCGACGAGGATTGCGATAATCGTGGGCACACCTACGACTGACAGGAACGAGGAGAGTCCAAGCAACGATGCCGGAATGAGTCCAAGAACGGCGTCGTAATAACCCATCATAATTCAATACAAACTACGTCAATTTCAATTATAAGTGTTTTTCAGATGTATCTGATATTTCACGTGGTGGCGACGTGTAATTAGTGCCTATCCAGCAAAAATAATGTATATAAGTTATAGAACGATATCCGCCTCGAATTTCGGCTGTCCGCTTCGAATGCCGAGATTTCGAATATTTACTGCTCTGGACGAATGGTGAGGTTGACGATCCGTACGCACGCGAAGCCGGCAGTTTATTCCGATCCGGCCGAAATCGCTCACCGATGAGCGACGAAGGGGCTGGCATCGATTACGACGCTCGGGCTCGGTCAGTACTCGGATTTTCGCGGTGGTGGCAGATCGTTGCTGCCGCGGCGATGATGGCTGCCGTGAGTCCGTACCAGTACGTCTGGTCCTCGATCGAGGGGCCGTTGGCCCAACAACTCGACATTGCCCTCCCGGCTCTGGGTGCAGTATTTTCGCTGTACGTCGTCTTTCAGTCCCTCTCGCAGTTTCCTGCTGGGTGGTGGCGCGACCGACGAGGGCCCAGGACGCTCACGTTCCTCGGGGCTATCCTCGCAGGTGGCGGTTACGTCGGCCTCGCTTCCGCCGACAGACTCTGGCAACTCTATCTCCTCTACTCGCTCGGTGCCGTCGGCGTCGGCATCGTCTACACGGTGGCGGTCAACACTGCAGTCAAGTGGTTTCCGGACCGGACCGGCCTGACGACCGGCGTCGGAACGATGGCATTCGCAGCGGGAAGCATGCTCGTGGTTCCGTACGTCAGGGCGAACGCCACGGTCAGCGGGTACGCCGACGTTCTCAGGAACGTCGGCTTGGCGATCCTGATCGTGTTGCTCGTCGGGTCCGTCCTTCTCAGGGATCCCCCCGAGGGCTGGATCGGTCGCGGTGATGAAACGGACGGCGATGGACGAAACGGCTCCCGTCTCGCCGCGTCCCTCCGCGGGCGAGCCTATACTACCCGGGAGATGCTTCGAACCTGGCAGTTTTGGCTGCTCTTCGCCATGTTCGTGGCGATTGCCGGTGCGGACCTCATCGTAATCGCGAACGTCGTCCGCTTCGCCGAGCACCTGGGATTTACGGCCATCGTTGCGACAGTCTCTGCGACGCTGTTGCCGCTCGGAGCGGGGAGTTCCCGGATGATCCTCGGTGAAGTCTCGGATCGGTTCGACCGAAAGTGGGTGCTCGTGATCTCGTTCGTGCTTGCCGGTCTGTTCAGGCTCGGACTCGTCGGCGCCGGTCTCGGTGGGAACAAATACCTTTTCGTGGCGATGGTCGTCCTTGCAATGTTCTTTTCGTCTCCGTTATACGTCTTCTTCCCGGCGTTACTCGCGGATTATTTCGGTGCCGAGTACTCCTCGTCGAACTACGCCGTCCTCTACACCGCGAAGATTGGCGGCGGCATCTTCGCGGGAACGGTCACCGGGTTCCTAGTCTCGATGTTCGGCTGGACGACGACCTTCAGTATTGCCGGCGGGTTGGCCATCGCGGCCGGATTCGCGGGGCTGATAGTTCGACCACCGGCTGACGCGGGTCTCGGATCACCCTCGTCGACGGCGGACAGTAGGGGCGAGTGATCGCCCGTTCGGGGAGGGGATCCAGTCCACGCTCAGAAAATGTCCGCCCGACGGTAGACCGAAATTCCGTCGGCCGTAATCTCGTATGGCTTCGTCTCCCGCGAGTGATTCGCGTTTCGAATCTTCTGGATCTCGACGGCCAACCGGGTTTCCTGGAACTCCGAACGAATGTATTGGAGCACGAACACGGCGTCCGTGAGGTACTCGATGATGCCATAGCGGGACGCGTAGGGATTCGTCTGGCTGGCCTCGCTCGTGAGCATCGTGGTTACACCGGCCTGTTTGAGCGACTTCGCGAAATCGAACACCTCCGTCCGTCGGCGGGCCTGATCGTCGTACATCATCTCGAGCAAGGAAACGGAGTCGAGGACGAGCCGTTCCGCGTCGAAATCCTCGATGAGCCGGGGCAGGTCCCCCCGGATTGACGCCAGGCTATTAGCCATCTCGATCGGGTCCAGGTCGACGATGGCGAGTCGATCCTCGTCGGTGTACCGTTCGAACTCCCATCCCTTTTCGTCGGCTGCCTGTAGGACGGCGTCGCGACTCTCTTCGAGCGAGATGAAGACGCCTTTCTCATCGTTTTCGAGCCCCTCGTTGAGGAACTGGTGTCCGAAGGTGGTTTTCCCCGTCCCGGCCGAGCCCATGACGACGAGCAACGAGCGCTCCGGCACCCCACCCTGAATCATCTCGTCGAGTCCGTCGATTCCCAGATCCAGGCGGGGGAGTTCGGACTCGAACGGTTCCTCGAACCCCGAACCGGCCTCCTCGCCGTCGAATGCCGCGGCGAAGTCCTCCGTGCCAGGTTCGTCCCCGCCGAATGGATCCTCGCCTTCGAATCGATCATCCTCCTCGAAGGGGTCTCCGGCGAGGGGTTCGTCGTCTCCCGGTCGGTCGCCTTCCTTCGAGGCGTCCTCACCGCTTTCGAACCAGTCGTCTCCTTCCTCGCTCATGATCGACCCAGGCGCGGATCGCGCATTATCTGCGTATTCAACCCTGCGGACGTTAATGTTTCTCGTCGACTCGCTCCGGCGGGCTTTTTGTCCTCCGCGGGTCAAGCGAGACCGATGCACGTCGGATGTGTCGCTCAGCAGGATAACCCTCGCGCTGTCGAACTCGCCGCGGAACTCCGTCGAAACCTCGATGCAACCGTTTCGATCGACGCCGCGACGGGGGACGCGCTCGAACGAGACGGCGTTCCGGTCGGCTCGCTCGAGGAGTGCGATCTGGTCGTCTCGATCGGCGGTGACGGGACGTTTCTGTTTACGGCCCAGCACGTCTCCCCGACGCCAATCATGGGCGTCAACTTGGGCGAAGTGGGCTTTCTCAACGTGGTCCCTCCACAGGAAGCCATCGGGACCGTGGGCCGGGTGGTCGAACGGATACGCGAAGGCGACGCCACGTATCAGGAACTCCCGCAGGTCCAGGCAGACGGCGAGTCGTTCACGCTTCCCCCGGCGATCAACGAGATATCGATGCTTGGTCCACAGCGAGGTCGTGGTGGCGGTGTGGGCATCGAAATACGCGTCGACGGACGGCTCTACTCGGGGAGTCACGCCGACGGGGTGCTGGTTGCGACACCGACGGGATCGACTGCCTACAACCTCAGCGAAGACGGTCCGCTCCTCCACCCCAAGGTGGCCGCATTCGTCGTCACGGAGATGTGTGCGGAGGGACCGATGCCGCCGCTTGCGATCCCAGTGGACGCGACAGTCACGGTCCGGCTGGAAGCGGCTCCGGAGGCGTACGTTATCGCTGACGGGCGCACGAGACGGCAGGTCACACCCCCAACATCGGTCGAAATTCGATGTGCAGAGCATCCAGTCCGAATCGCCGGTCCCCCGCTTGAGTTCTTCGCCGCGCTAGGGAAACTCGAGTAAGGCCGTCAGCTATCACGCCGTCTTTCGCTGCCGACCTCGTCTTTCGAAAGGCCTAACGCCAGCCCGGACTTCCGTGAACCAATGAGTCAGCAGCTTCCCGACGTTCAGGCATCGAGCCCCGACGTCGCCGTGGGACTCAATCGCGTCGGCGTGACTGGCGTCGAGAAACTTCTCAAGCTCGCCCGTCCGAACGATCGACCGATCGTGCTCATGGCCGAGTTCGAGGTGTTCGTCGATCTCCCCGGATGGCGGAAGGGCGCGGACATGAGTCGGAACATGGAGGTCGTCGACGAGATGCTTGAGGAGGCCGTCTCCGAGCCCGCGCTTCGCGTCGAGGACGTCTGCGGCGATGTCGCGGAACGCCTCCTACAGAAACACGACTACACCTCGAAGGCCGAGGTGACCATGGACGCCGAGTACATGATCCGCGACGAAACACCCGCGTCGAAACGGCCCACACAAGCGACGGCCGACATTGTCGCATCCGCGACGGCGACCGAGGAGGGCACGCGTGAGGAGATCGGCTGTCAGGTCGTCGGGATGACGGTCTGTCCCTGCTCGCAGGGTATGTCCGAATCGCGGGCTCGAGACGTGCTTGAGGATCTCGACGTCGACTCGGAAGCCATCGATTCGTTTCTCGAAGCGGTTCCACAACCCGGTCACTCACAGCGAGGACACGCAACGCTCACCGTCGAGACCGACGGTGCCCCGGATGTCGACCTCCGTGAACTCATAGACGTTGCACGGGATTCGATGAGCGCTCGTATTTACAATCTTGCAAAGCGCCCCGACGAGGATCACATGACCTATGCATCGCACTCGGATGCAAAGTTCGTCGAGGATTGCGTGCGCACGATGGCTGAGGGTCTAGTCGAGACCTATCCCGATCTCGACCCGGACGCGACCGTGTATATGGCCCAGTCTAACGACGAGTCGATCCACCAGCACAATGCCCACGCGGAGCGTCTAGCGACGTTCGATCAACTGAAAGAAGAAATCAACGGAGATGCGGACTGACGCTCTAGGTCGCATCCCCATGTGACGCCATTTCGTCGGTTCCGATCTAGCCGGGTTCCGACAGACGGGCGTCTGACAAACCCTTATGTGACTGGCTCGACGACGTAGAATCGATATGGGGAACAAGAACAAGACGATCTCCTTTCGGGTCAACGAGGACGCCTTCGAGGCCTTGCGCGAGATCGCCGAGGAGCGAGACATCTCGCTATCTGCGGTGTTTCGCGATTACGTCGACACCCTCGTTGCCCACGACGGACACGTCCGAGTCGTCCCCGAGCACGAACTCCAGCCCGGTGACAACTCGGATCCGGACGCCGAAAGTTTCCCGCCCAAGATCGAGGTCCCGAAGAGCTTCGTTCGCGAACACGAGCGACTTGAACTTGAAGCCGAACACCTTCGCGAGCAGCTCGAAGAGTACAAACAGTACGTGACGAAGCTCAGCCAGGAACTCGAAGCTCGGGAGACCGAGGACGTGATCCACCTCGAAGAACTCGACGACACTGAAGAGGAGACGTTCCGACTCGGCTGACGAACCGTCCACCTACCCCGACAGTTCTCGTCGCCGGTCGTCGATCCGATCGGCCATCTCCGATCGATCGTCCACGTGGGCCAGCTGTGCCGCCGCATCGAGCGTCCTGACCGCGTCGTCGAGAAACGACAGGACGTCGCCGGGATACGCATAGACCATGTAGTCGTCACCCATCACGTCGACTATCGCCTCCGGTCCCAGGCCCTGGGTACGGAGTTCCAGGAGGTAAGCGACGAACTTCTCCTCGGGGTGGCCACAGTAGGGACTCGACTGGCAGTTGCAGTCCATGAAATCCTCGGCGAAATCCAGTACCCGCTCCCTGGACGCTTCGTCAAGCTTCGAAAGACCCTCGCCGGAGAAGAGGACGTCGAGTGTCGCACCGGAGAAGGCCCCTTTGGGGAACGACGTCTCGAGTTGCGAGACGAGTTGGCGATGATTTTTGACGTAAATCTTGTCGGTGATGGCCACGTTGTCTCCGGTAGGTGGTCGTCGGACAAAAACCCCCGGTCGGCGGGTCCTGACGAACGCCGATGGCCGAAAAGACGAAACGTATTTCAGTCACAGCGGGGTAGAAACTACTGCGTGTCCGGGTTGGGGTAATGGTATCCTGTAGCCTTGTGGTGGCTACGACGCGGGTTCGATTCCCGCACCCGGACTGATAATATTTTTGATATATTCTGTGCGTGGTTGCTCATCCATCCGTGAATACAAGACCGATTACGGAGCCACAGACTAGTATGCACGAGTGTCCGACCTGTGGGAAGATGTTCGAAACGCGGCGCGGCCTCGGAGTACATCATAGTTCGATTCACAACGAGCGGCTTCCCAACAGGGTTTGTGGATACTGCGAGTCCGAATTTTACTGTGATTACCAGAAAAAAAAAATACTGCTCGGATAGTTGTCGCCGACGAGCAGTTTCGTTCGAAGGGGCGAACAACCCGGCCTACCGCGGAGTGAAGAAAACGGCTGAGTGTACCGTTTGTGGGGCAGAATTCGATTATTACACCTCCGAGAAGCAGGGATTGTATTGCGCATCCTGTGTTGCAAATTCGGCCTGGCAACACGATGTGAACTTGACGGGCTCGGACAATCCACGATGGTCGGGTGGCGATCAGACGCTCGAATGTGACGTCTGTGGGACGTCCTTCGTTCGAGAGCAAAAGTCGATCAGTAGCGAAAATTCATTTTGCAACCGTGAGTGCCAGTACAAATGGCTCTCGGAACCGTTTGCCGGGGACGGACACCCGAACTGGAAGGGAGGCGGTGACGCCAATTATGGTTCAGGGTGGCACCGAATCCGACGTCTGGCGCTGGAACGTGACGACTACCGGTGTCGAATCTGTGGCACGACGGCTGCGGACCTCGGACGAAATCCCGACGTCCACCACATCGTCCCGGTCAGGGATTTCGTCGAAGAGCCGGTGTTGACCGAGCGGGATGCACACCACCTGGAAAACGTGATCTCGCTGTGTGTCGGCTGTCACCGTCGGGCCGAATTCAGACACATTTCGCGCGAGCGGTTACGCTCGCTCGTGTGAAGCGAAATTCGAGCCTCGTTTGTGTGGGTACAGCCCCAACCATCATCCTAGCCGGTCGAACTTGCCCTCACTCACGGCCGGACGTTTGCAACCGCTCGCGTTCCATCGTTTCAACCGTCTTCCGCACCTTTCCGTCGATCGAACCCCCTGACTTCACGATTTCGAGCGCCGTCATTACGTCGGTTCGTGAGAGCAACCCGACGAGTTCGTTGCCATCCATGACCAGCACCCGCCCGACACCGTTCTGTTGCATCTCGTCGAACGCGTCCATGACGTCGTCCTCGGGCGCCACGGTGTGGACGTCCCGACTCATCACCTCTTCGACCCGAAAGGCGTCGCGTTCGACCTCCTTGACCTGGCGGGCGTCCGCGAGCGTCACCACGCCCTCGAGGCGGTCGCCGTCCATGACGGGATACCCGGTGTGTCGCTCCTCCAACATCCGATCGACGAGTTCGGTGACGGTCGCGTTCGGCGAGACCACGTCGAGGTATTCGCGAGGTGTCATCACGTTGCCGACTTCGACGCCCTGGAAGGCGGCGTTCATCACCGTTCGGGTCGACTCGGATGCGGCGGCGATGTAGATGAAGAACGCGAGCAGGATCAGGATGATGTTGAACCCGGCGAGCAAGCCGAACAGGCCGAGAAGAATGGCGAACAGCTGCCCTACGCGGGCTGCCTGCTGTGTTGCCAGGGCGTGGGGGCGGGTGCGAGCAAGGAGCGCCCGGAGCACGCGCCCACCATCCATTGGGAATCCCGGCAACATGTTGAACGCAGCGAGGACGATATTCATCACGGCCAGATACCCCAACGTGAACCTGAGCGAACTCAGGATGAACCCGTCCGCGGGGGTAGCGAGGTATCCCGCGTAGGCGAGCATGCCCGTGGCCACGCTCACAATCGGTCCGGCGATGGCGATGGTGAACTCCTGCTTCCAGTCTTCGGGTATCTCCTCCATCTGGGCGACGCCGCCGAGCAACCACAGCGTTATCGAGTTGATCGTGACGTCGTATCGCCTGGCCACCAGTGAGTGACCGAATTCGTGGAAGACGACGCTCACGAAGAGTCCGAGCGCGGACACCATTCCGATCCCGTATCGGGCGAGTCCGGACGTCGCGAGCGTGGCTGGATCCACGCCGAAGGCCATCGTCTCGTTGAACGTTTCGACGAGCACTTCGAGCTGGACGCCGATAAGGTAGGCGAAAACCGGCAGAATCAACAGGAACGTGAGATCGAGCTTGATCGGGATGCCGAACGCACTCCCGATGCGGAAACTCTTCATGCATGTTCTACTTTCGGGTTCGACTTTACGCTTCGCCTCGACGATGGCGAGATACGTCCGATGGCGAGATGTGCCTTCGTTCGACACTTCAAAGGGCGTTCCAAACTCACTCGGTCCAATTCGTTTTATGGGGTCACCGAACCAATCCAGGATATGAGCGATCCAGAACCCTTCGTTCGGCGTGCAGCGGACGTCGAGTATCGGACGGTCGACGCGGCGGACGGGTTGTCGAAAGGCGTCCTCGTCGGCCCGACTCACGGGGCACCCAACTTTGCCATTCGACGGTTCGTGCTGGAACCCGGGGCGTCGGTCCCGAAGCACACAAACGAGATCGAACACGAACAGTATGTCATCGACGGCGAGTACGTCGTCGGAATTGACGATGAAACCTACACGGTCGAGGCGGGAGATTCCCTGTTCATCCCTGGCGGTACGGTCCACTGGTACAGGAACGATTCCGACGAACCGGGGTCGTTTCTGTGTGCAGTCCCGAACGGGGTGGACGATATGACGCTCCTCAACGAGTAGGTCATATTGAATCTCCTCGACGAATAGATCGAAAGGTAGCTTCTCGACGAATAATTCGATTCGTATCTCCTCGACGACGAGGTCGAGATATCGCTCCTCGAACGGCCGACGTGGAGGTACTCGACGTGAGCCATGTCCCCACTGAACCCGGGTAACTGAAATATCCCGACCGACTACCGACGAGGTGTGTCACAGCAGGTCGCCGCCGTCGACACCTTGTTCCTCCACGAGGTTGGCGACAATTTCACGGTCGTGGTTCGGCGCGACGGCGAGCGATTGCTCCGGGGTCGCCTGGAGGTACAATCGACGGATGCCGGCCCACGCCCGGCCCGATTTCGAGTGCGCGACGGTGACGACGAGGCACCCCACCCGCCCGAGGAATTCGTCGAACTCGCTCGACGGGCCTCCCGTATCCGGATTTCCGAGCAGACCTCCACGGACGGCCGTCGGACGATTGAGTCGCTGCTCGAAGGCTATCAACTCGAGGCCAAACAGGTTCGGACTTGCCGGTACTGCGCCGGAAGGGGGCACTATTCGCCGTTGACGAGCGAGACGGCGATCGAAGCCGACGGCGAGCACATCTGTCCCGACTGTGCCGTCCGGGAACTCGAACGCGAGGCCAACTATCGCGGCCTCCGTTCGGGGGCTCGCGACCGACTCGAGGAGCTGTTACTCGAGGTCGGCGACCTCGAACGGGTCACGAACCTCCTCTCCGGGCAACTCGACCCCGAACTCACCAAGTTCGACGAGATATCCGCGACGACCGAGGCGGTGGATCCCGTCCCGATCGCGGACCTGGATATCCACGACGATCTCCGGACCTCGCTCGAAGGATTCGACGAACTGTTGCCCGTCCAGAGTCTCGCAGTCGAGAACGGGCTGCTCGAAGGTCGCGATCAGCTCGTCGTGAGCGCGACGGCCACCGGCAAAACGCTCGTCGGCGAAATGGCCGGTATCGACCGTGTTCTGTCAGGGGATGGAAAGATGCTCTTTCTCGTCCCGCTCGTCGCCCTGGCGAACCAGACCTACGGCGATTTTCAAGACGACTACGGCGACCTGGTCGACGTCACGCTCCGGGTAGGCGGTTCGCGCATACGAGCCGGGGGCTCGACATTCGACCCGAATGCGGACGTCATCGTCGGCACCTACGAGGGGATCGATCACGCCCTCCGGACGGGTCGAGATCTCGGACGGATCGGGACCGTCGTCATCGACGAGGTCCACACCCTCGGTGAAGGCGAGCGCGGCCATCGCCTGGACGGGTTGATCTCGCGGTTGAAATACTACTGCGAGACGAACGATCACGACGCCCAGTGGGTCTACCTGTCTGCGACGGTCGGCAACCCGGACGAACTCGCCGGCCAGCTCGACGCACAACTCATCGAATTCGAGGAGCGTCCCGTTCCCATCGAGCGACACGTCACCTTCGCCGACGGTCGAGAGAAGGTCGATGTCGAGAATCGGTTGGTCAAACGGGCCTTCGACTCGAAGTCCTCGAAGGGGTACCGGGGACAGACCATTATCTTCACCAACTCGCGTCGTCGGTGTCACGAGATATCGCGTCGGCTCGAGTATGACGCCGCGCCGTATCACGCCGGACTGGATTACAAGCGCCGAAAGCGGGTCGAAACCCAGTTCGAAGACCAGGAACTCGCGGCGGTCGTAACCACGGCTGCACTCGCTGCCGGGGTTGATTTCCCGGCCTCGCAGGTCATCTTTGATTCGCTGGCGATGGGCATCGAGTGGCTCACCGTCCAGGAGTTCGAACAGATGCTCGGCCGCGCCGGCCGGCCGGACTACCACGATCAGGGGACGGTTTATGTGCTGGTCGAGCCAGAGGGCTCCTACCACGGGTCGATGGAGCGAACAGAGGACGAGGTGGCATTCACTCTGTTGAAGGGTCAGATGGAACCCGTGATCACCGAATACGACGAAACGGCCGCCGTGGAGGAAACGCTCGCCAATGTGGTCGTCGCGGGCAAGCGCGCGAAAGCGCTCAACGACCGGATGATCGGCGAGGTCCCGACGACGCATGCGGTCGGAAAGTTGCTGGAGTACGAGTTCATCGACGGGTTCGAGCCCACGCCGATGGGTCGGGTCGTGACCCAACATTTCCTCGCTCCCGAGGAGGCGTTCTTGCTCCTCGACGGCATCCGAAAGGGTCGCGATCCCGACCTGATCGTCGCCGATATCGAACTCAGCGAGGACGAGTGAGACGTCGATTCGACTACTGCAGGAACCCTACAGCGGCATCGCGACGAACCCAGCGAAAGCGATGTCGAGGTATGCGAGCAGGATGACGAGGAGGGCACCAGGGATCCCGGCGACGGCACAGATCAGGACGGCGATGAGGGTGATTTCGACGCCGACCCCGAGCCAGCTCGCGATCAAGAGGACTATCACACCGATGATGGCGTTAACTGCGAGGGGTTTGATCGCCTTGATGAGCCAGTAGGCGCCGAACAGAAGCGCCAGTGCGACGACCAGGAGGGCGATTTCGATCTGGGTGACCATATCGAATCGGTTTGAGGGCGCCCGGCATAGCCCTTGGGGCCCGGAACGAAACGTTTTCACGACCCGACCCGATACCTATACCTGCGGGACCGTGGGGTAGCTTGGTATCCTTCAGCGTTTGGGACGCTGTAACCCCGATTCAAATTCGGGCGGTCCCATTCGAATATTGTCGTCGAGGGTGGGCGTTGCCCTCGTCTATCCAATCCTGGCAGCCTGCAGTGCGAGTTCGACGTCGTGACGCGGGTTCGAGTCGATTGCCGGCCCGTGACCCGTATACATCACCGACAGCGGTTCGTCGACGGTCTCAAGGACGTATTCGATGCTCTGGATGAGCGTCGATCGGTCCGATCCCGGGAGGTCGGTCCGTCCGAAGCCGCCATTGGCGAAGACGAGGTCGCCGGCGAAGAGCACGCCAGCTGACCGGCTATACAAGCACAGGTGATCCGTCGCGTGTCCCGGCGTGTAGAGGGCGACGTACTCGTCGTCGCCAATCGTCACCGTGTCGCCGTCAGCAATCCCGTGATCGACGTACTGCACGTCAGCATCGAATCCCCAGACATCGACGTCGAAGGCCGCAGAAACCGGTCCCACATTGCCCACGTGGTCGGGATGGGTGTGGGTCAACACGATCGCGTCGAGGTCGCCGGAATCCCGGCGAATTCGCTCGACGGCGTCGAAGTCGTTACCGGTGTCGACGAGTACGTTCCGGTCGCCCTCTACGAGAAACGCGTTGCTCGTGAACGCACCGACGCCCCGTGCGATGTTCTGAATCATGACGGTCCCTTCTCCGTCGCGACGCTTGTGCCTTTCTGCATCGAGTGAGTAGCGGAATTCCGGCGGACGCGTCGAGTACCGCACCCCTACAGCAGCGACAGATCTCCGGTGACCTTGTCGACCACGTTCTCCGGTCCAGGGCCGACGGCGAGGGCGGTCAGCGTTCCCGGTTCGATCTGGGTGTGGCCCGCATCCCGGATCAGCGAATGGGGGAGTCCCTCCCGTCGGGCGACGTCGGCAAGATCCAGAAGTTCGGATTCGCCTCCTGCCTTGAGGACGACCTTCTTTTGCCCGCCGGATTTCCAGTCACGCCGGGTTGCCGAACTCGCGTCCTCGTAGGCCTTCAGGGAGGCGTGGGCAACCTGGGCGGCGAGTTTGCCGGTGCCCATCCCCAGGTCGGTCCGGACGACAATCGCCTGCTTCATACGTGTGGGTTGGCACGGGCGTACAAGGGTGCTCCGGCATCGGTCCTGTGGATCACTTGTGGCGTGAGACCGGGCGTCTAGGGGTCCTTCGGGGTCGGTGGAGCCGTTCGTGATGCGGTGAATACTACCTGGAGACGGCTAACGCTTACTCGAGTCGTTCGACGCGGTGTCGAACCACGGTGGCGTCGTCGTTCCATTCGAAATTGCCGCCGTGAGCGGTCACCATCCGTTCTCGGTAGGCCTCGAGGTTCGGTGACCCCTCGCGACGGGCATCCTCATCGGTCATGTCGCCCAGTGTGCGTTCGGTCACGTCGACCACCTCGAACGTGATGCCGTTGATCTCGAAGGTGTCGCCCTCTTCGGCATATTGGCGCCCGCGGTGGATCTGGGTCATCTCGCCCTCGTGGACGGCCTGAAGCGTCCGATCGTTGGGAAAGATGCGACTGGCGTCGATCGTTGCCATGGCCTGACTCCGTATTCGAGAGGGAAAAATCCACGCCGGGTCGCGTCGGCGGGTACCCTGGTCAGAGTAGTCGGCTACCGTATCGCGCCCGGGGCCACAATAGCATCGGCGGGCCACCGGAGTATTTGTATGGACGCCCCGAACCACGATCCAATGAAAGCTGCAGCGTTTGCGGAACTGACCGGACCCGACGGCGTATCGATCGTCGAACAACCGACCCCGGAACCCGGGACGGGCGAGGCCATCGTCGACGTAGAGGCGTGTTCGATCAACCGCCACGATCTGTGGATTCTCGAGGGGGACTCCGCCATGGTCGACGCCGACGATTTGCCGTTCGTCACGGGACTCGACGTGGCCGGTGTCGTTTCGGATGTCGGCGAGGACGTCGGCGGAGTCGAGACCGGCGACCGGGTGGTACTGTGCCCGAACCAGACCTGCGGCACCTGTCGGTACTGCCGCGACGGCCCGGAAAACCTGTGTTCGTCCTTCTCGCTGTATCACGGTGGACTCGCGGAATCGGCACGCGTCCGCGCCGATCGACTGATTTCCCTCCCGGAGGGAGTCGATTTCCTCTCTGCGGCCGCGTTACCGACCGCCTACCTGACCGCCTACCACATGCTCAAACGGGCGGAGGTCGGTCCCACCGATCTCGTGTTCGTGCCCGGAGTCACCGGCGGGGTGGGCGTCGCGAGCGTCCAGCTCGCCGACGTCCTCGGGGCCTGGACGGTCGGCACCTCGTCATCGGCACGCAAGCTCGATCGCGTCGAGGACCTCGGACTCGATTACCGGGTCCAGGCCACCGATCCCGACGAAATTCGCGAGGCGGTGCTCGAGATTGGTCGACCGGACGCCGTGATCGATCACCTCGGCGGGCAATACACCGGACTCGGCCAGTCCGTCTTGCGCCGTGGCGGTCGTCACGTCGTCTGTGGTCGCACCGCGGGGAACCGAGCGGAAATCACCATTTCCGACCTGTTCCTCCAGCACAAGCGGCTCATCGGGAGCACGATGGGCACCCAGACGGACCTCGAGGAACTCGTCGACCTGGTCGAAACTGGCGAGTTGGCCCCCGAAGTCGACGAAACCTATCCGCTCGAAGAGACCGGGGCCGCGTTCGCCGCGATGCAGGATCGAGACAGTGTCGGCAAGCTCGTGGTCACGAATTAGGGACGCGGTGCGTGTCGGTGCTCCAAGTTTGCTTCGGCGAGTCGGAGCGTAATAGCCTGGTCGTAGGTTGATCGTATCGGCAGACAGCAGATTCTTGCCCCAGCCGACGCGAATACCGAGTATGGCAACCGATTCCGCCTCGACGCCCGAGGCATACGACGCCCTCCTGGACCGATATCGCCGAAAAATCTACGTCGACGACGCGAACGGCGTTCTCAACTGGGACCAGGAGGTGATGATGCCTGAGGGCGGGACGCCCGCTCGATCCAAGCAACGCGGGGCGCTGTCCGCCATCGCCCACGACCTACTCGTCGACGACGACGTCGACGCCTGGCTTGGGGAACTCGATTCCGTCCCGCTCTCTGGCGATGAATCGGCCGTAGTGAGGGAAATCCGCCGCCAGTACGAACGACAGGCGGCCGTCCCGACCGAACTCGTCGAGGAGATCAGTCGCGCGACGAGCGAGGCGCATCCGGTGTGGCGCGAGGCGAGGGAAGCCGACGACTTCGACGCCTTCGCCCCGACGCTCGAACGGCTCCTGAATCTCCGCCGCGAGTACGCCGAGCACATCGACGCCAGCGCAGATCCCTACGAGGTGCTGTTCGCCGACTTCGAGCCGTACCTGGACCTTGAGACGGCGGAACGGATTCTCGAAACGCTTCGGGATCGACTCGTCCCCCTGATCGACGCCATCGGGGACTCGGACGTCGAACTCCACTCGATATCGGGCACGTTCCCCGCCGACGCCCAGATGGACGTCGCCCGGGAAGCCCTCTCCCGGCTCGACTACGACTTCGATCGGGGACGTATCGACCTCGCACCGCACCCGTTTTCGACTGGCACGCAGTTCGACGCCCGGGTGACGACGCGGTTCGACGAGTCCGACCCGCTGGATTCGCTCACCTCGACGATTCACGAGTTCGGGCACGCGAATTACACCCTCGGTCTCCGGGACGACGCTTACGGGACGCCACTCGGACAGAACCGTGGCCTGATCGTTCACGAGTCCCAGTCTCGTCTCTGGGAGAATCACGTCGCTCGAACGCTCCCCTTTTGGGAAGGCTTCCTCCCGACGTTCAACGACCAACACGGAACCTCGGTGACGCCCCGTGAGGCCTACGAGGCCGCAAACCGGGTCTACGAGGACAACCTCATCCGAGTCGAGGCCGACGAACTCACCTACCATCTCCACATTGTCCTTCGGTTCGAAATCGAGCGGGAACTCCTCTCTCGCGAGCTCGACATCGAGGAGGTCCCGGCTGTGTGGAACGATCGGATGGAGGACTACCTCGGCGTCCGTCCCGACACGGACACCGACGGCTGCCTGCAGGACATCCACTGGAGCCATGGCTCGTTCGGGTACTTCCCCACGTACTCGCTGGGGAGCGTGTTGGCGGCACAGCTCTATGCCGCCGCAGCGGACGAAATCGACGACCTCGACTCGAACGTGCGCGAGGGGACGGTCGCACCGCTTCGCGAATGGCTCACGGAGAACGTACACCGGCACGGGTGCCGATTCCCGACCGAGGAACTCATCGAGGTGGCCACGGGCGAACCATTCACGGCCGACCATTTTCTCGAGTACGCCGAATCGAAGTACGCGACCCTGTACGACCTCGATCGAGACGAGTTCTGACCCGACACTTCATCGGGGCTATCGCCCCGTTTACCCGCTCCACTCGAGATCGTCGAAGAACGACAGCAACTCGTCGGCGAGGAATTCCGGCCGTTCCTCCGGAATCCAGTGACCGCATTCGTCGATTACGCCACCGCTGACGTCAGTCGCGACCGTTTCCATCGTCGCCCGGGTCGCCGCGCCGAATCCGCGCCGACCGCCATACGCCAGGACCGGCATTTCGAGCGGTTCTTCGGCATGTTCTCTGACGTCACCGGCATCGGTGTAGGCTCGCCTGTAGTAGTTGAACCCCGCGCGCAACGCCCCGGGTTCGGAGTAGCACCGGACGTACTCGTCGACGTCCTCGGGCCCGATCGCGCCGGGGTCGTGGGCGATCTCGCGGTAGAACCACGAGAGGTAGAGCCGTTCGTTGCCGTCGATCAGCGCCTCCGGGAGGTCTGGCGTCATGTGCAGCCCGTAGTGCCAGATCGGTGCCCCGTTGGGGAGCCTAAGACCGTCGACGTCGTCGTCGACGTCGATACCCGGGAGGGTTGCCTCCAGCGTGGCGAGTCCCGGGACCGTCTCCCGGTTGATCGCCGTATATAAATATGCCACCGGCATTCCCCAGTCGTGACCGACGACGGCTACCTCGTCGTGCCCGAGGTTCTCGAGGAGTGCACGAACGTCAGCAGCAATCGTCGTCTTGTCATAGCCGTCTATCGGCCGCTCGGAGTCGCCCAGTCCCCGGATATCCGGCGCGATCACGTGGTAGTGGGTTGCGAGCGCCGGCATGATTCGCCGCCACTCGTACCACGTTTGCGGCCAGCCGTGGAGAAGGACGACAGGCGGAGCGTCGCGGTCGCCAGCCGTGACGTAGTGGAGGCGAACGTCGTTCACGGTAGCGTAGTCGTGTTCGAATCCGTCGATGTTCCGTCCCATACCGGTGGCGCGGTCGCAGGGTGGATGAATCTATGCCTAGCACGCGGAGGAGAACAGGCAAAGGGTGGGGCCATGCGTACGCTTAGGAGGCCGACACCCGATTGTTAGACAGCAGATGACGACCAACACCGGACCGAACGGGCGGGTCGAATCGACGGTGCAAAACGGGGTTGCCGAGGTCCACCTGGACGATCCCGATCGCCGGAACGCGTTTTCGCCGGAACTCGGCGAGGACCTCCTTCGAGCGTTGTTGGAAGTCGGCGACCGTGACGACGTCTCGGCGGTCGCCCTGACTGCCGAGGGAAAGGCCTTCTGTGCCGGCCTGGACCTGGGCGTTCTCCGGGGCGATGACGACGACCGTCGTGAGTTCATGTTTGAACTCTTGGGGGCGGTCACCGAGTGGCTCTATTGGAGCGAGGTCCCGGTCGTCGTCGGCGCGAACGGCCCGGCCCCGGGTGGTGGATCGATCATCATCGATTCGACGGACATCCGGGTCGTTGGCGAGGACATCTCGATGTGGTGGCCCGAAGTCGCGTTCGGACTCTCCGGCCAGCATATCGCCGCCCGGCTCGTGAGCCAGGTAGGCTGGCCGAAGGCGATCGAGCTGATGCTCTTGGGCGACGAGTACCCGGTCGGTGCCGAGGAGGCGAAAGAACTCGGGCTCGCGAATCGCGTCGTCGCGCCGGATGCGGTCGACGCGACCGCGCGCGAGATCGCCGAGATCATCGCCGAACACGACCGCGAACACGACAACATCCAGTCACATCTGGCGGCGATGCAACACGCTCGCGAGGAACTCCAGGGGGCGAGCCACGCCTATTCGAGCTGGCTCGCAAGCGATCTCGAGGGCGTGCTCGATAGCTGACGACGCCGAACAACGAGAACCGGCGACGGGACGGTCGATCCGTCTCCGCCCGATCGCCCTACGACATGAAGTGCTCGCCGAACTCGAGGGGAAGCGAGACTCGATCCGCGATGCCGCCGTACTTCTCCTCGACGGCGTCGACGAGATCCTCCGGGTCGGCTCGAATGGCGAAGGCGTCGAGGACGTCGTCGTCGATGAGCGCCGCCATCTCCTGCCACTTGCCCTCTTTCGAGAGTTCGTGGAGTTTCATCCCGATGTCGTCGAAGCCGTGGTTCTCGAAGACATCGTGGTAGGTTCGCGTCGACCCATAGAACGCGATACGCTGCTTGGCCTCGGCTTTCGTTCGTTCCCACTCCTCGTCGGTGGTTCCCGTGATGACGAACGGCCCAGCCACGAGGTCAACGTCGTTGAGCGACCGCCCTGCCTCGCTTGCGGCGTCCTCGACAAGTGGCGCGATCACTTCGTCGGTGTATTTGGGAGTGTTGAACGGGTGCATACACAGCCCGTCGGCGACGGCACCGGCAGTCCTGATGTTGTACTCGTTGACGCCAGCCACGTAGATCGGTGGCGCGTCGGATTCGATCGGCTCCGGACGGAAGGTGTCCGTCATCAACGAGAACTGGTAGAATTCGCCGTCGAAGTCGAGGTCTTCCTCGTCTCCCTGAAAGACGTCGAAAATGTGTTTGATCGCCCGGACCTCCTCCCGAAGGCGGGGACCGGGTTGCTCCCACTCGAAATCCACGGAGAATCGGCGTTCGTTGTGACCCTTGACCTGCGTTCCCAGCCCGAGAATGAACCGTCCGTCAGAGTAGCGCTGGATGTCCCAGCTCGTGTACGCGAGCACCATCGGCGAGCGTGTAAAGGAGGTCGCGATCTGGGTTCCCATGTCGATTTCATCCGTGTGTTCCGCGATCAGCGGGTGCGGGAGGAATGGGTCGTGGGCCGTCTCGGCCGTCCAGACGGCGTCGAATCCGAGGTCCTCGGCCGTCGTCGCCGCGTCGATCGTCTCGTCCGACACTTCAGGTACGTGTGCGTCAATGCGTAGCTCCGTCATGCGACATCGAATGGTCGACGCCCTCCCGTATCAATATACGGTCCGGCGATCAGGGATGTCGATTGACGAATGCGACGTGGAAGCCGCTACGTTCGGTAGGGGAGAATGTCGACAGGAAGCGATTCAAGCCCGTGGGTCACGGGCCGGAACGGGAGTCCTCTGCCCTCACGCTCGATCACGCGGAGACGGAGTCCCCTCCGCGAAACTGGGTGTACAGTCCCGCGAAGAGTGCACCGAATCCGAGCAGGAATATCAGGAAGTTGAGTAGCCCGCCGACGATCGGGATTCGAGCAAGCAGCACCGCGACGAGCAGCCCCACGAGCAGGGCCACCCAACGGTGTTCCCTATCGAGGAGCGACAACAGCCACGTCCCCAGGGCGAAGCGGCCGTACACGAGGCCGATCCAGGCCAGGAATCCAAACACAAGCAGTCCGGCGAGTGCGATCGGGATCCCGATGACGGTGATCGCGATCGCGAGCAGTAACACCGGCACCCCGACGATGCCCCCGAGACCGATCAGGCCCGTCCGGACCGGATCGGTCGTCACTCGCTTCGTCATCTGCCTCGAGAATTTTGGGAAGACGGCAAGGAGCACGACTCCCAACAACAGATTGATGAAGAAGGCGTAGACTACCCCAGCCCATTCAGCGATCGGCTGGAGATTGGTCCCGACCTCCACGCCAAGACTTCGATCCCTGGTCACATCGCCCTCGACTGCCCCGACGTTCCCCTCGAGGGACCCGTCGTAGGTGAGCGAGCCGCCGATCGATGCGGAATCTCCGAGGGTAATGGTGCTGGCACCGATGCGCGCGTTCCCACCGATCGTACCGTCGATCCTGACGTCCCCCGCACCGGCGTCCACGTTGCCCTGTACGACGCCACTGTCGGCCAGATGGACACTTCCGGCCCCCGATGAGACGTCGCCACCGACCGTCCCGGTGATCTGGAGGCTGCCGGTGGCCACGTCGACGTTGCCGTCGACCGTTCCCGCGACGAGGACGTTTCCGGCCGCGCCGGAGACGTCACCCGTCACATGCCCCCGGACGATGATCGTCCCTGCGAACGCGTTCACTTCGGTGACGGTTTCGCCTTCCTCGACGACGACCGTTCCACCGGCCGTTGTCTGGGCCGCGGCGACGCCCGAAATCGCGCTCGTTGCCAGTACGACGACGAACAGTACGACGAGCACCTGTTGGAGGGCTCGTTCCATATGCTGGAGTACGAGCTACGACATAATAATGGTATTCTGACACCGATCATCTCGGCCGAGGTCGGGGACGGTCGCGGGAGGAATCGGTTCGATTTCGCCAGTGGGCACCGATTCAGATACTTACAAACGTCGTCACCCGTTACGTCCATCTCCGGCCATCGATTTCCGGTGCCAGCGTGCCCCTGACCTGGCGTACAAAATCACGCCGACGCTCCCTGCGACAAGTGAGAGTGCGATGCTCCCGAGGGCTATCTCGAGCGGTGCGAGCGGGAAGGCGATCGAACCCACGACGAGCGGGAGGAGTACAGCTATCGTCGCGATGGAAAAGCCGACGAAGACCGGCGTATCGAACAGCAGTTCGGTGGGTTCGAGTCCGGCGAGAAATGATGTCACGCCGAAGACGTACAGCGATAGCGGCGGAAAAATCACGATGCCGATCAGCATCGATCCCGTCCCGAAGACCACGATTCCCAGCCCGATATACGCGAGACCGACCGGAAGGGCGAGGAGACAGAATGCAAGTAGCTTCGCTCTGAAAACGGCCTGGAGTTCGATCGGATACCGGGAGTAAAATCTGGTGTCGTCGAACTGGCACAGCCAGTTGTAGGTCGTAAATGTTCCGAGGGACAGTACGGCGGCGATCGGTATTCCCGGTGTGAGACGGATCGGAATTGCGTTCGGGAGGAACGAAAGGAGCACCACGACGACGGCGAAGACGAGCCACTGTGAGAAGACGACCTTCCAGAGGCCGCCCGAGGAGCGAATCACGTCCAGGATCGACTTCGAGAGCAATCCCTGCCCGTCGATCGTCCCGAGTCGGTGGTGGAGACGACCGATCCGGTCGGTGGCGACACGGTCCGACGGTCGTCGCTCGAAATCGATGAGGAAGACACCGATCGCGACGAGCCCGACGGTTCCGATCAGGCTGGCGACGATCGTGGTGGGGCGGAACCCCTCGAGAAGCCCGTAAGGGGTAACGGCGAGTACCTGGCTTCCGTACCGAACCACGACCGCGACCACCGCGACGACCATCACGACCGCGGCGTTTCTTGATCGGGTGGCGACCCCGATCAGTGCGAAACTCGATGCGACCCGACGACGAACGTTCCCACGACCGTCGCGAACAGCAATGGGATGTCAAGGAGTGCGATGTCACCGGTGACGACATGCGGAAGCACCCCAACGCAAAGCGGTGCCAGAAAGAGCACCGCGTAGTAGAGGACGTCCTTAACCAGAAAGCCCACGAGGAGACGCGTCGGGTGGACGGGAAGCGTCCGGGAGGCGAAGAGGAGGAGCGTTGTCTCGCCCAACAAGTCCTCAATGGCGTCGCGGCCGACCAGCCCAACGGTCCCGACCTGTAATCCGAGCACGGCCACGACGACGTGGAGGCCAGCGAGGAGGACGTCGGTGTCCGCCCCGGCGATGGCGAAGAAGGCGGCGGCTCCGGCAGCGATAGTCGCGACGAACGCCGGAAAAAGGGCGAACCGTCGTCCCCCGAAGAGCCGACTGTGGAGTCGCCACTCCTCTCGAATCAGCACCGAGAGGAGGTACCGGTTCGAGAGGGTCATCGATCCGATCCCGACCCCCGCCCGGAACGAGTGGTCATCCCGTTCTCGGTAGTGGAATCGAATTCCGTACACGTTCTGGGAATTGCGTCGGCGACCGAACCGCCCCCGTCATCGCCGACGATTTCGAGGAACCGATCGAGCAAGTCGTCCCCGTCCATGTCGGACGGGCGCAGTTCCTCAAGCATACGACCCCGGTCGATAATTCCGACCGTGGTACAGACCTCGGCGGCCGTCTCGACGAAGTGTGTCGAGAGGAACAGCGTGTTTCCGTCCTCACGGTACGTGTCGAAAAACCGCTTGATACGCGCTTGGATGATCGGATCAAGATTCGTGAGCGGTTCGTCGATGAAGACCACACTGGGCTCGTGAACGAACGCCTGGGTAAACAGCACCTTCTGTCTTTCTCCCTGCGAGAGGTCCGTACAGAGGGTATCCAGCTTCGAACCGAATTCCATCCGATCTGCCCAAACTTCGATGCGTGACGCGATTGCGGCCTCGATACCACGGGCGGCAGCGACGAACTCGAAGTACTCACGGACGGTCAAAAACGACGGCGGTCGCCCGTTCTCCGGTAGCACGCCGATCCGACGTCTGACCTCTATCGGCGTCTCGACGGGATCGATGCCGGCGACGTGTGCCTCGCCCGAATCCGGCTGTAGCTGCCCGGTGAGGATGTTGATCGTCGTCGACTTTCCCGCGCCGTTCGGACCGAGGAACCCGTAACACTCGCCAGCTTCCACGGTCACCGAAAGTCCCTCGAGCGCGGCGACGGTGCCGAATCGTTTCGAGAGATCACGCGTCACAATCGCGGCCATCCGGCGTCGGTTCGGTGCAAGGTGACCTATACCCTCCGGCCCGTATCCAGACGCCAACTCTAGGAACGTCCGGATCAACTCCGGTCCAGTGTCCCGAAAAGAGGGATTTATTGCTCCCCCCAAACAGGGGCTTCTTATGGCCTACGATAGCATCTATCAGGCAGTTTCGGACACGTACTATCCGCCCGGCGCGTGGGAACGGATGCTCGATGTCTGCGAGCCCGAGTCGCTCAACCTCGCGGCGGAAGCGCTCGAACGACACGCCGGCTCCTCGGACGTCGCGCTCCGGATTCGTGACTTCGAAACCGGAGCCGACGAAAACTACACGTTCGACGAACTCGATCGCGAGGCGAATCGTGCCGCGAATTTCTTCGAGGGCGCGATGGACCGGGGCGAGCGATTTGGGGTCATGCTCGAGCCGCGACTCGAACTCTACGGAGCCATCTTCGGCGGTATCAAATCACACCGTCTGTTCGTTCCGCTCGACACGAAGTTCGGCCCCGACGCGTTGAGCTACCGGCTCGACGACGCCGAGGCAACCACGCTCCTGACCTCTGCAGACCAGCTCGACACGATCGATCCCGACGCGGTTCCGGGACTCGAACGGGTCGTGGTCGTCGACGGGGGCGAGGAATCAGTCGGCAACCTCGAGGTCGTCTCGTACGACGACATCGCCGCGGCCTCGGACGAGTACGAGGCGATCCGGATGGCCCCCGAACAGCCGTATTCGATTGGCTACTCGAGCGGGACGACGGGACAACCATCCCGGCTTCCGTCGGTACACGCCGCGGCGGTCGGTATCGAGTCGTACCTGAAATTCGTCGTCGACCTCCAGCCCGACGATACCTACTTCTGTGCCGCCTCTCCGGCCTGGTCCTATGGTCTCACCGTCGGGACGCTCTCGCCGGGCCTGATGGGGACGAATATCGGGGCCTATCGCGGTCGGTTCGACCTGGAGCGGTGGGTGGAAACTCTGGCCATGTGGGACGTCACCAATGCGATGGTCGCGCCGACGGCACTCCGACAACTCCGTTCCAGCGACGTCGACGTCGACGCCTACGACGTCGACCTCCGGGTTTTGGTGACAGCGGGTGAGACGCTTGACGCGTCGACGGCCGCGTGGGTCGAGGAGAATCTCGGGACGGTTCCACTGGACGCCTATGGCCTCTCGGAGGGCGGTATGGTCCTGTGCAACTACCCCTTCGCGGACTGGGAGGTCCGACACGGGAGCATGGGCAAACCCCTCCCGGGATCGGAGGTTGCCCTCGTCGATCCCGACGAAAGTCCGCCGGCCGACGAGGACGATCCGGCACCGGCAGAAGAAATGGTTTTCATCGAAGAACCCGGTAACGTCGGTGAAATTGCCATCTTCAGAAGCGGCGGCAGCGGACCACTCGAGGGACTCCAGCCCTCCGGCTGGATGCGCACTGGTGACCTCGCCGAGTACGACGAGGATGGGTACTGGTGGTATCGGGGTCGCGCTGACGAGGTCATCATCTCGGCAGGCTATCGCATCGGTCCCGAGGAGGTCCAGGAGACGCTCATCAAACACGAGGCTGTCAGGGAGGCCGGTGTCATCGGCGTCGATCACGAGACGCGTGGCAACATCGTCAAGGCGTACGTCACACTGGCACCGGGATACGAACCGAGCGACGAACTCGCCGACCAGGTGGTCCAGTTCGCTAAGGAGGAACTCTCGAAGCACGAGTACCCTCGGGAACTCGAATTCGTCGACGAACTCCCGAAAACTGCGAGCGACAAAATCATTCGCCGGGAACTCAAAGAGAAACATCGACGCGAACACGGCGACTCGTAATCGACACGGTCGACTTACAGAAACGGGATCGGTCCGGCGGCCGTTGCGGCGACCTGTCGGGCTCCCCACGCGGTTTTTCGCCCAGCGGCCTTGGTGTAGTGACCACTCGCTCGCGATAGCGACGCACGCTGGCCAACAATCCCCGTCGCCCCGTTCTTGATCGCATCCACCACGTCCTCGCTCGAAATTTCGGAGACGGACCGTTCTATCCGAAGTCGCGTGTACGCACGACCGACCGTCAACAGCGAATGGGCATCGCTGCCGCCGACACCGGGATATCCGTATCTGCGGGCATACTGGCGAGCTCGCCGGTTCCTGTATCCGGTAAAAAGCCACGAATTGTACGTCTCGATGGCGTCGGGATCGATGCGCTTGAGGTTTCGTTTTCGGATGCCGTGACGAGTCCGCTGGAACGGATGAGGGACGACCGCCACACCGCCACGGTCGCGAACCTCGTCGATGGTCTCGTCTATCGGTCGCCCGATCGGGGGAAGCTCGTCGATGCCGATCCCGAGCAGGTGTCCCTGGGCCGTCGAGATTTCGACGCCTGGGATACCGATCAGTCCGTACTCTGCAGCCATCTCGGCTGCATCGACGGAGGCGTGGATCACGTCGTGGTCGGTGATAACGATCGCGTCGAGGTCGATGTCGGCGGCGTGCTCAAGTAGTAACTCGATTGGCTCGTGACCGTCGTAGGAGGCATCGCTGTGGACGTGGAGGTCGACCTCCAGGGTGACGGCACTACTCATCGACGTGACATTCGGCGGCAACGAATAAAAGCCAACCGGCAGCCTGTCATCGGTCGTTCGACGCGAGTCAGCCAATCGTCGTCCGTTTTCACCCTCCGGTAAGGCTTTTGTCGCCCCGTCTGGATGTAGTTCCATGGTAGGCTTCGAGGGCGAGGACGATCCACGAACGGTCGACTACCAGCCGATCGGCGTGAAGGATCTCCTCGTGGAGATGAAAGACACCTCCGAGCTCCTGATCGACCTCGCGTATTCTGCGGTCCTCCACAATAGTGAGCCGCTTGCGGCCGAAGTTCTCGCCCTCGAAGAGAAGATGGACGTCCTCCAGATGCGTACCCGCATGAGCCTGATGCTCGCCGCACGCAATCCCACGGAAGCCGAGGCACTGGCTCCCGTGTTGAACGTGGCTGCCGGGGCCGACCACATCAGCGACGCCGCCGCCGACATCGCGAAAATCGTGCTCGAAGAGATCGGCCTTCCCGAATCGATGCGGGCGGCCATTCCAGAGGCCGTCGAGACGCTCGTCCGGGGCGAACTCAATGCGGATTCCCTGTATGCTGGGCGCACGCTCGGTGCGATCGACCTCGAGAGCGAAACCGGTATCCGGGTAATCGGCATCAGACGGGGCGACGAATGGATCCTCAACCCCGGCCCCACCACTCGGATCGAAGCGGGCGACAACCTCCTCTTGCGCGGCCCAGACCAGACGCTCGGTGATGTCTTCGAAACTGTTACGGGGTCTGTCTACGAGACGCTGGAACCACCGGAACCCAACGTCGCACACCTCGACCGCGCGGTCGACTCGATTGTCCTCATGAAGAACCTTTCGGAGCTGGCCGTCGACCTCGCCTACGGCAGTATCCTCTTCGACAACGAGGAACTCGCCGAGGAGGTCAGGAATCTAGAGGTCGAAGTCGACGCCCTCCGTTCGCGGTTCGAGGCGTGGCTGCTCTCTGCGGCGGCCGATACACCCGACCCCGTCGCGCTTCGCGGTCTGATCCACCTCGGTGTCAGCACCGAGATGATAAGCGACGCCGCACTCGAGATGACAGGGGGCGTCCTCCGTGGGCTGTCGGTCCACCCGGTCGTGGAGCTGGCCGTCCAGGAGTCCGACGAGATTATCACACGAATAACGGTCGAACCGACGAGCACACTCGTCGGTACACGGATCGAAGACGGCATTCCGGACGCGGATCTGAGCATGAGCGTCATCGCGGTTCGTCGACCTGGCGAGGGGTGGATACTGGTTCCCGACGCCGATCTGACGCTCGAGGCGAACGACGTCATCATCGCAAAAGGAACCCGGACGTCGGCCGAACAGTTCCACGACGCCTCGACACCGTGATCGGCTACTGACGGTGTTGGACACCCTCTACTGGGGAGTGGGGGGGGGAATGCTGGCCGGTTACGGAAGCGAAGTCACGACGCCGACCAGCCAGCCCGCAACCTCGAGTGCGTCTACGTCCTGATCGAGAACGACTATCGCCACCCCAGAGAGGATGAACACCCCGGAAATGTCACACACGTTCGTCACCACGGGGATCGTGGTATCGTCCGGATCGAGACCGAGTCTATACGAGGCGTAGGTCGCCGCGATCGAGAGGAATATCACGAACACGGCGAGCAACATTCCGCTTACCATGGCGATGGTCAGGAGTTGGACGAGCGGCAACGGTTCGCCGATAACGAGATGACCCACCCCCCAGGCAGCCACGCCCAGGGAGACGAAGACGGTGGCTGCGAGCGAGAGGATGGCAAGGATGTTCGTCCAGATCACGATGTCGGTCGGGTCGAACTCGAGCAGGCCGAGGTGGAGACGGGTCGAAAGCCGCGACGAGAGAATGGCACCCAGATTCCCGCCCATGCCGATCATCACCGGGACCAACACGAGGAGGGTGGGGTTGCCGAGGAACGTGGCCTGGAGTTCCTCGAGGGCGTACCCCGCTCCCATTTCGAGCATCGAGAGAACGACCAGGATCGGGAACATGGTCGACACGATGGACCGAACCGACCAGCCGTCCAACGCCCGACCGGTACGCGGCTCCGCCATCAGAGCATCACCTCCACGACTGCGAGTGCGACGAGGAGGAAGACCACCCCGAAAATATCCCCGAGGGTCGTCACGATGGGGCCGATGAGGTTGTCGGGATCGAGCCCGTGTCGGTAGCCGCCGAACACCAGTGCCAGCAGTCCTCCGATGAGGACCACCGACGTCAGGATCCCCGACACGAGCATGATGCCCACGAGCTCGACGAGCTTGGCGGGATCGCGCCCCGGAATCACCCGGAGAATACTCCATGAGAGAACGCCGATGAATACGGAAATTCCAATGCCGTTGACGAACGACGCGGTCACCGCGTTCACCAGCCGAGGGTCGGCGCTGAAGTCCGGTTCGATGAGGCCCTGGTGGAGCCCCGAGGAGATTCGAGCGCCGAGCGCCCCGTAGACGTTCCCCCGCGTGGCCAGGAAAGCAGGAAGCAGCAACAATAGCCCAGGATACCGCTCGAATCCGGCGATCATGCTTTCGGAGCCGAGAAAGGTGCCGGCGAAAATCCCGCCACCGAGACTCACGATCAAAATGGGGATGCTCTCACGGTAAATCCGCCAGACGCCGTGGCGAGCCTCCATGCCGGGACATCCAGTAGTTCGACCATAAACCTACTCCCCACCGTCCGTCCTGCCGAGGGCATCTCCCGGAGATTTGGTTCGTGGACGGGCGACACGCGCGTCGGACCTGAGCCCCCGACACTGGGAATTATCGGCCCTGACTCCGGTGAATTCGACCAATCCCACATCATATCACGGTTTTCCTGGCGGCAGCCGCGAAGACTCGCGGTGGGAATCGTCGAATGGTTTTTCTTCGATGGCGTATACTCACCGTTCAGTGACGTCGCTTGAGGACGACCCGGAGTCCGAGTTCGCTGGCACAGTCCCCTCCCTCTTTCGCGAACTCGGCTACGAGGACGTCCCGGAGGGGTTGCGTGGCGAGGTGGACTCTCGCGTCAGGGAGGCTGACGCGGTCGCCACGATGCGGGACGGCGAAACTGTGGTTCTGGTGGCGATGTCCAAAGCCGACAGGGTCGACCGCCCCGTCGTTGAGTCGCTCCACCGGTCACTCCCAGAACTCGAACACGACGGATCGACGCGAGGCATTGTGGTCACGTCCGGACGATTTACCGAATCCGCCAGGGACTACGTGAGGAATCTCTGGGAGCACGGCGACACCTACCAGGTCGAACTCATCGACGACGATGATCTCCGGGCCTTGGGTGACACCGTCGGCATGACAATCGCCGACGATCACGAGGGCCTCACCTGCGATCGAACGTTACCGGTGGGCGAGCCGACGAACGTGGTATACGAGGTGTTCCAGACCGTCGAAAACGCCCCCTCGCGGGCGGAGATCCCCGAACCGGACGTCGAGGTTTTGTTCGAGCCGATCGTCGACGTCGAGGCCCGCACACAGGCGACGTTCCGGACGGAAGTCGGCGTCGTCCACGAGGTGGATCACCGGGACCACCTCGTGATCGAGGCGGATCGATCGGGTCCCCGGCTGGCTCCCGATTCGCTGGTCAATCTCGTGGGCGTGGAATCGGTTCCGCTACAGGATGAGCGTGACGCGGGAATGCCGGTTGGTCAATTCGGACGGTCCGAAGCCGACTACCGCGAGTGGGTCAAAGGGACGATCTGCGACCGCCTTGAAACCACCGTCACCTACACCGGCTCCGACGACACGACCAAGACGCGGACCTTTCGGCCCGGACCCGACAACGTGCGACTCGGCCAGGTATGGCCGCTGTACGTCCCGAGAATCAAGACGAGCGTCGAACTCGGCGACTACGCGTACCACTACGTCTTCAACGCCGCGGGCGACAGACACGCCCCCCGCGTGGACGGCATCCACGGCTGCGTCAACTGCGATGGCGATGGCCCCTACACTTTCTGTCGGCACTGCCAGGGAATCCACTGCCCCGATCACGTCGAAACTGACGCGTTAACCGGCGAACCGGTGTGTTCCGAGTGTGCAGTGTCCGACAAGTTCTTTCTCGCCACCAAGTACTTCGTCGACGAATCGAACCGCGAGACGTACCGGGAGCGCTTCGAGGACATGCCGGTCTATCGCAAACCCCTGACGAATCCTCGACTGGTCGCGGTCGCCGTTGCTCTGGCACTCCTGTTCGTCCTGTTCGCGGTCGTTGTCGTGTGAGCAGTGCGCTCGGTGCCGAAAGTTGGTTGCCAAAATGACCGCACCAGCACGCAAGATGTGATATTTGTCGAACCCCCGTCTGCATGCTCCGAGGCCATTCTCCCCGACTGCGTCGTTCGCTACTTGCCGCGCTTGTCGTTCGAACGGATGCTCGGTCGGGTATGCTCGGTCCCTTTTCCACGGCTGCCCATGCCGCGACCCCGCAGACCGGCGGCAGTTCGACCCCGGAACACGCGACCGCGCTGGCTGTCGTTCGTGATCCAGCCGAGGTCGTCGTCGTTCTCGATGGCCGGATGCTCAGGATCGAGCAGGATGACTTCGTGCCACTTCTGGGAACCGTCCTCGCCAACCCAATAAGAGTTCAGTACGCGCAGGTTCCGGAACTTTCGGGCAGCGCGCTCCTCGGCGATGCGCTGGATGCTCTTTCGCCGTGTGATCTTGTTCACGCCCTGCCGCTTGGATCGTCGTCCGGCCTTGAACCGCTGCTTGCGTGCGCCGCCCTTGCGGACGGAAACCCGGGCTACGACGACGCCCTGTTTGGCCTTGTATCCGAGCGATCGTGCCTTGTCGAGACGCGTTGGGCGGTCGATGCGCTCGACGGAGCCCTGTTTGCGCCACTCCTGTTGCCGTTGCCACTGGAGTTCCGCGAGCTTTCCCTCTTTCGGCGTTTTCCACGCCTCGCGTATGTGTGAGTAGAAACTTCGTGCCATGGTTCGTTCACCACGGGCGTTGCGTGGTTCAACCCCCTCCGGGGGTCACATCCCGACCTGCGTAGACAGGTGCCCACTGGTGCCCGTCCGCCAGCGAGTTACCCGAAATTTGCCGCGGGATCTGTTAAGGCCTTCGAAACCGACGCCGATCCCTCAGGAGTATGCCTGTTCGTCCGTGAGTTCGTACCCGACGACGAGCTTCTGGATTTCGGTGGTCCCGTCGGGGATGGTCATCGTGCGGGCGTCGCGATAGTAACGTTCGAGCGGGTAGTCCTTCGAGAGCCCGTTCCCGCCGAACACCTGCAGGGCGTCGTCGGTCACGTCGACGGCGGTCTCGCACACCCATCCCTTCGAGAGCGACGACAGCATCCGTGCCTCGCGATCGCCGGCCGCGATGCGTTCGGCCGTGTGTCGCGTCAGGAGGCGGCCGGTCTCGAGCCCGGCGCGAATGTTGAACAACTTCTCCTGGATCAACTGGTGGCCACCGATCGGTTTGTCGAACACTTCCCGATCGGTGGCGTAGTCCAGCGCCGCCTCGTAGGCCGCCTGCATGATGCCGACCGAGATGGCGGCCATCCCGTTTCGCATATTCGCGAACATGGCGTTGAGGGGGTCGCCGTTGCCGGACATGAATCCGCCGTCACCGTCACCGTCGTCCTCCTCGGCGGAGGCCATGACGGCGTTGATCATCTCGTTTCGCTCGGGGATCCGGCAGTCGTCGAAGAACATCTGCCCGGTGGGCGATCCCTTCCAGCCGAGCTTTTCGAGTTGGCTCGTCTCGAATCCGGCCGTCTTCCGATCGACGAGGAAAAAGCCCCGCTGGTCGCGGTCTTCGTCCCAGGCGACCACCATCACCACGTCTGCGATCGGCGCGTTGGAAACCCAGGTCTTCTCGCCGGAAATCACGTACTCGTCGCCGTCCTTCGTCGCCGTCGTGTTCGGAACCTTCGTGTCCGAGCCACCGTCGGGTTCGGTGATCGCGAAACAGCCCACGAGCTCGTCGTTCGCCCGTTCGTCCTCGTAGGCCTCCCGGGTCTCGTGACTTACCATGTCGATGAAACTCGACGGCAATCCCGACATTCCCATCGTGACCTGGAGACTCGGCCACACGCGCGACACCTCCTCCGAGATCACCGTCGAGAGGATCGGGTCGTCGACGCTCTCTTCGGCGTAGGGGCCGATGTCGATTTCGGCCATGGTTTGCATGTAGTCGATGGCGTCTTGCTTCGACATCGGTTTCCGGTCGGCCTCGGGGAGATCGGGGGCGATCTCGTTATCGAGGAAGTCACGCACGGAATCTCGAACCATCCGCTGTTCTTCAGTAAGTTGCATGCTGTGGGTCCTCCGTGTCCCGGGTGGACATGCCTCGACGTTGGGTAGAAAACTTGTTAAGCGTTTTCAGTTGGAAACCTCGCTGGACCGACCCGCGTTTCTCGAGTATCCCACTGATTTTTGTCGCCACCCGACGGAGGTCGACACATGCAACGGATCGACATTGAGGACGTCGACGACTGGATGGGACCGGCGACCGTGAAGCGGCCGCTGGGTGAGGCGCTCGGGACCGAAGCGATGGCGATCAACTATTACGAACTCGATCCGGGTGAGAGCTTCGCGTTCGGCTATCACGCCCACGAGGGACAAGAAGAGGTGTTCTACGTCATTGACGGCGAGGTGGTCTTCGAGACGGACGACGGCGACCTGTTCGTGGGCGCGGATCAGGCCGTGTACGTCCCGCCAGGGGAGTTCCAACGAGGGTTCAACGAGACCGACGAACGGGTTCGCGCCATCGCCATCGGCGCGCCGGCCGAGTCGGGCGAGACGACGATCCTTCGCGTTTGTGCAGACTGTGGCGAGCGAACCGAACAGGAGATCGAACCGACGCCCGACAGGGACGCACTGGTCACAATCTGTGTGGACTGTGGGGCCGAAACCGGCCACTTCGACTGATGGACACCGACGTCTTCGTGTACGACGACGATTGCGGGTTCTGTACCTGGTGGGCCGAGTTCATCGCCGAAAGAACCGACCTCGAGATGGTCGGATTCTCCGACATTTCCGACGAGCACCTCGATCGGCTCCCCGAGAACTACGAGTCGTGTGCACACATGTTGACCGCGGATCGAGTGTACTCCTGCGGGGCCGCCATCGAACGGGCCCTCGTCCGGGCGGACCTCCCACCGGGATCGAGGGACATCTTCGAGTTCCTCGACCAGTTCGATGACTACAGGCGATTCAGGGAACGCCTGTACCGGGCGGTCGCCGAACGGCGAGATCTCTTCGGACAGTTCCTTCACCGCAGTTCGCCGGTCGGGACGGACGAGGAGTAGCCGTCGGCGTCTTCCAGCCCCGTCACCGGACGGTCAGGCTTCCAGTATTTTCCTGAGCACGCCCGGGACGTCGGCCAGAGCGTCGTCGAGTTTCGACGGGTCCGGCCCGCCGCCCTGGGCGAAGTCCGGCGGCCCACCGCCGCCACCGCCGACTCGTGAGGCGAGTTCGCTTACGACCTCGCCAGCGTCGAGGTCGACGGTTTCCGGGACGCCGACGACGAACGTCGCCCCGTCTAGTCCGCTCCCGAGTACGGCGACGGACCCCTCCTCGACGAGCGCGTTTGCGGTCGCCCTGAGTTCATCCATGTCGGCGTCGAGACGTTGGATAACGGCCGTCGATCCATCGAGATCCACTTCGGTCGCGTCCTCGCCCTGCGCCCTGAGTTCGGCCAGCTCTTCTTTGAGTTCCTCGATGCGCTTGCCGCGCGCTTTCCACTCCTCGAAAAACCGTTCGGCCGTATCCGGCACCTCGGCTGGCGAGACGGAAAGCGTCTCTGCCGCGGTGTAGAGGGCGTCTTCGGTTTCCTGGGTGGCCTCGATCGCAGCCAGCCCCGCAGCGAACGTGAGTCGCTCCACGCCGTCCTGGATGCGTTCGGTCGAGAGAATTTTGATCGCGCCGATGTCGCCGGTCCGCGCGACGTGCGTCCCCCCACAGGCCTGGACATCGTCGTCGACGTGAATCAAGCGAATTTCCTGACCCGGCGGAATGCCACCCTGGTAGAGGTCGAAGCCGTACTCGGCCTCTGCTTCGTTCCGATCCGGCCACTCCGCCGTCACGGTCACGTTCTCGGTCACGAGTCGATTCGCAAGTGCTTCGATGCGTTTGACCTGATCGCGAGTGATTCGCTCGAAGTGACGCACGTCGAGGCGGGAGGAGTCGGTCCCTTTCTGGGCACCGGCCTGCCGGACGTGTTCGCCCAGGACCTCACGGGCCGCGTGACCGACGACGTGCGTCGCGGTGTGATGTTGCATCAGCCGCCAGCGTCTGTCCGCGTCGAGCTGGCCTCGAACGAACTCGCCCTTGTCCGGGGCGGCTTCGGTTCGGTGGAGGATGACCCCGTCGACCTCCTGGGTATCAGTCACCTCGAACGAGGCGTCGTCTGAGGAGAGCCAGCCGGTGTCACCGGGTTGCCCTCCGCCTTCGGGGTAGAACATCGTCTGATCGAGGACCACGTCGTAGGCGTCCTCGTCGTGTTCGAAAACGTCCAGAACGATCGCCTCGAACTCCGTCCGTTCGGGCTCGTCGTAGTAGAGCGGTTCCGTCTCGGGGAGGTCCGACAGTCGATCGTCGGTCTCCTCGGCGGTCGCTACGTCGTCGGCCGTCTCACTGCCGTGGCGGGCGGCAACCAGCGAGTAGAAGTCGTCGGGAACCGGAACGGTCGTCCCGTGTTCCTGGGCGATTTTCCGGACGGTTTCCGGCTGGATTCCGTGGGAATCGTACAGTTCGATTACCTCCTCGAGTGGAATGGGATCTCCGGATTCGGCGTAGGTTGCGGCGAGCTGTTCGACCCGACGCGTCCCCCGTTCCAGGGTTTCCCGGTACTTCGAGACCTCGGTGCGGACCATCTCGCGGATCGTATCCCGATTGTCGTACCCGAGGCGTTCCGCCTGCATGTCGACGAGTTCGTCGAGCGGCGCGTCGACGCCGACGTCATCAGCGAGGCGCTTCGTCCGCCGGAGGACCATCCGGGCGAGGTATCCCGTCCCCACGTTTGAGGGGACGATCCCGTCGCCGAGCATGTACGCCAGCGTTCTGCTGTGATCGGCGATCGCGTAGACGGTCTCGAGCGGCTCAAGCAGTTTCCGCAATCGATCAGTCGAAACCTCGAGTGCGTCCGCGATGTCGTCGCGGGCGGCCTCGACGTCGTCCACGTCGTCGATGTCGAGCTGTCCGGACAATCGCGCAGCGCGATGGATCAAGGTCGCCTCCTCGTCGGAGTGCTTGATCCCCGCGTTGTGCTTCAGGAACTCGATCATTTCGGGGTAGACGGCCTCGTACACCGTCGCCGTCCCCTGGGACATCCACGTCCAGCGCTCCAGGCCGTAACCGGTGTCCACGACGTAGGTGTCCATGTACGAGTACGTGTTTCCGTCCTTGAGCTCGTAGTCGCCGTCGGGATCTAACTCCATGCACATGAAAACGAGCGTGGCGAGTTCGAGCCCTTTATATATGACCTCGATCGCCGGGCCGGCGTTACCGCCACCCACCCACGGATCCTCGATGTAGACGACCTCTTCGAGGTTTGCCCCCATCGATTCGAGGAGTTCGTCGCAGAGTTCGACCGTGCGGTCCTTCCAGTAGACTTCTCCCTCGAAGGCGTACTCGTCCGCTGCCTCCTCGCGGACGTTAAACGCGTGGTGGGCCATCATCTCGAAGGCCATGGTATGCCGTCCGGTCTTGCCCACGTTGTCGATGTCCTGCATCCGGATGCAGGGCTGACTGATGCACAGCGGGTTTGCCGGCGGTGGCGTCTCACCAGACGTGACGAGCGGCTGGAAGTCGTAGATCGACGCCTGCGTCAGAAGCACGTCGTCCCGCCAGCGATTCGCCGCCACCGGATACGGGTCGATACGCTCGTGGTCGCGTTCTTCGAAAAACGAGAGGTAGGCCTCTCGCATCTCTTCGAGGCTGTAGGAGTCGTCGAATCCCGGCTCGTCGATGAACTCGTACTCGGCACACGGCGGTTCGCCGCACAGCGTTCTCGTCTCGTCTCGAGTCCAGAACATCGCCCCACACGAGGGGCACTCCTTCCGCTCGAAGCCTTCCTCGGCAAAATACTCGAGTTCGTACTCCGCCGCGAGGTCACTCATTGTCTCTCCTACGCCCACGCGGCGTGAAATGGTTTTCGAGGTGGATAAACGAACTTCTACGGCCTCGAACGACGGCGTAACGAGCGTACGACGGTCAGTTCGGGTCCAGTCGGTTTCCTCGATATTACCGTCGGGAGCAGTGGCCGCATCGATTCGAACCAATCTCCCGGCGGTTGTCGAATTCCTACGACGTACCTTCGAGAGCCAGTGATGCGAGTAGCGCTTCAAGCTGGATTCGTTCGTCGGCACCGGCGGTGATGCGGTAATCCGCCTCACCGATGCGTTCCATCACCCGGACGGCAGCCTCGTCGTCGAGTTCGAACTCCCACACCGTTCGGTGGAGCTGGTCGATGATGTCGCCTCCGGCGATGCCGGCGTCGACGAGTAGCGTGTCGAGTTTCGAGCGCGCGGCCGCGAAGTCGCCGTCGAGCGCTGTCCGAACCATGTCGTGAACCTCTTCGGGACGGGCCGTGGAGGTGATCTGGAAGACGACATCCTCGTCGACCGTCTCCCCCATGACGGCGGCGGCCTGCAGTCCGTTGATCGCCTTGCGCATGTCGCCGTCTGCGGCGTAGACGAGCGCGTCGATCCCGTCCTCGGTGACCTCGATTTCCTCGGCTTCCGCGATGCGGTGGATCTGTTCGATCACGGCTTCGTCGCCCAGAGGCGAGAAGCGAAACACCGCACATCGGGACTGGATAGGGTCGATGATCTGGCTCGAGTAGTTACACGACAGGATGAATCGCGTGTTGTCGGAGAACTGCTCCATCGTCCGCCGGAGTGCCGACTGGGCGTCGCTCGTCAGCGCGTCGGCCTCGTCGAGGAAGATGATCCGGTAATCGTAGCCGCCGAAGCTCGCCCGGGCGAAGCTCTTGATCCGGTCGCGAACCACGTCGATCCCCCGCTCGTCGGAGGCGTTCAACTCGAGGAAGTTCTCCTGCCAGTCGTCACCGTAGATTTCGCGGGCGATAGCCAGTGCTGACGTCGTGTTGTGCATCACCGTCGGAACGTCACCGGCCACGTAGTTGCGTGTTTCTGGAACGGTGAGATCGTAGACTCGACGTTGGTCCGTGACGCGTTCGACACTCGTTACCTCGTCGAAATAGAGGTTGCTTCGGAGGAGCACACCGAGCGTCCGCATGTCTTCGAGCACCGATTCAGAACACATCCCCGAGGTGAGTTCTCGGACTCGTTCGGCGACAGTCCCAAAGCGCGTAGTGGTGGTCAGTTCGTGATCGTCGTTTTCGAGGAGGTTGATCACGTCGGTCACTCGGAGGTCTGTTCCCTCGGCGACGTGATTGTACGGAACCCCGAGTCGATCTATCGACGATTGGAGAATTGATTGAATTCGCTTCACCCTGGGGGTGGTCCACGCCGAGTCGTCGCGTTCCAGAAGCGCTGTAGCTCGTCCTCGCCGCGGCATTCGTCGACTGTCGGGGTTTTCGAGTAATCGGTCGGATCTGACCCCAGTTTTTGCACTCAGGTCAAGTCGAACGCCGCCGGGTTCGAGCCGAGCACGTTCGCCCACCCATCGTGCCGGAAGGGCCTGGATGCGGGCGATCTCGATGGCGAGCCGGTCGATCGTCCCCATCGTCTCCTGGGCCGTTTCGACGGCCCGTTCTGCCGCGTCCAGCACCGACTCGACGTCCTCGAGATAGATCTCTCGGCCGGGCGTTTCGGGATTCAATGCGTCGGTGAGGAGGTCGCCTTTCGGGAGGTAGAGGGCGTCACAGAGTCTATCGACGGCGCCCTGGGCAGGGATAGTGTCGTGGTTCGGATTGCCCTGACGACGTGCGTTTCGCGCAACTCTGGCGGCTTTCTCGTCGATGGAAAATCCGACACGTTCCTCGAACTGGGCCAGCGCCGGCGCGCCAGAGATATCGAGGACGTGATACTCTCGCCGCTCTGCGCTCCCATTCGTCGCACGCTTGCGTTTCGTCTTTCGTCTCGTCGGAATGCCCTCGGCTGCAAGCAGGTATGAAAGCAGCGTGAGAACGTCTCCATCCTTCTGGCTGAGTTCTACGATCCCCGATTCTGTAACGTGCCCCTCGGCGTCGAAGACGGATCGAAGGAACGCACGTCTGGCTGGCGCTGGAGCGGACACCATCCTTGACCCCACGGTGTCCGAATCGTCGAAGATCGCAAAGCACTGTCGGATAACGTGGACGATGGTCCGGTTGGAGATGACGCGGTAGGGGACGCCCTTTTGAACTCCTTCGGCCGGTTCGACGCCGAAGACGGTCCGGGCAGTTTCTGCGAACTGGTCGAGTAGGTCCTCGTCGATATTGTAAAATTTGATTCGTGATCGATCGATTCGAGCCTCGGACAGGGACAACCCGAGGAAGGTAGCCAGTTCGGACGAAAGCTCCCAGGGAGGTTTCACTGGACGGGAGCGACGGTTGGTTGGCGTGACGTACTGAATCGCTTCGACGTTGTCGCGAAGCGTCGAACGGGAGACGTCGAGCGTCCGCAGGTCCGAGAGCGAACAGGTGGTACTCGGCATCTCGAAATCAATCTCTGCCGCCTGTCGCCGGTAGGCCTGAACCGTCTTCGGTGGATTTCCCGTTCTCGACGCGATGTCGTCGTCGCTCTCGTCGTTCCGGACGGATTCGAACACCTCACGCATGTAGCCGACATAGTCTTCGTGTTTTGGGATGTCGTGGTGGTCGGCGAACTCATCGGTCACCTGGACCATGATGCGGTCACCGTCGAGGGTATCGATCCAGTCGAGTTCGGCGTCTCCGTCGGGGAGCGGTGCTTGGCGCGGACGGACGATCCGATCACCAGCGTCGAGGTTCTCTCCTTCCGTCCACTGGAGACCATCGGATGAAATCGTAAGCAGCCGATGTTCGGGCGTGGTGGTCATTTCGTTGCCGTCACGCGTTTGAATGCGAACCAGCTCGTCAGTTTCAGTCCCGAAGACGTGGGATGGTGAGACGTACTCGAAGTCTCCTCGTTCGTCGAACGTGAGTATCTCGAGTCCGTCCTCGGGGGCGTCGAATCCTTCCCCATCTCCAACCACGCTTTCGATGCGTTCGATGCCGCGATTTGTCAGAACCGGCGCCTCGCCCGTGACGCATTTCCCGACGCCGGCTGGACCGGCAAACAGGAGGTGGGGCAGGTCGTCCTGTTCAACGTATCGCCGCAACCGCGCCGTGATGTCGTCGTGGCCGACGACCTCGTCGAGACGCCGGGGACGGTACTTCTCGATCCAGATCTCCCGCCCGGTGTCCTCGGCGACTGCCTCGCTCATGTCCCGATGGAGACGACGGCCGGCCATAAACCTCCCGAGACGGTGGTCGACCGCGGTCCGGACCGGACGGTCCTGAAGCCCCGAAAACGCCAGGCTCAAACCCCGTCGAACCCACAGCGTGACCATGGACGTCACCTGCGAGGTCGTCGGCGGGAACCGTCACGACCTCGAACTCGACCCCGGGGCGACCTACGCCGACGTCATTCGCGCCGTGGGGCTGTCGCCGCAGGAAGCCACGGCGATCGTCGGCGACGCGCCCGTCCCCGACGACCGGCCGGTCGACGCGACGGAGGTCAGGATCCTCCGGCTGATCCAGGGTGGATGACGTGGCGGAGTCGGACCTGCGGGTTCGGGGGGCGACGCCGAACGAATGGACGACAGTCCGGGCGATCGTCGAGGGCTCTATGCTCGAACTCCGGGAGGGTGCTTGCCGACGCCGGTCGACGCTTGTCGCGACGGTCGAGGGGCGGATCGTGGGAGCGCTGGTGCTCGACGGAAACGAAATCGGGGCGGTGGCCGTACGACCGAACCGTCGCGATCAGGGGATCGGCTCGGCGCTCGTGGAAGCGGCCGCCAGTCGACGCCCCCGACTCGAGGCGCGGTTCGATCCCTCGCTCCGTCCGTTTTACGAATCCCTCGAATTCCGGATCGAAGCCGGTAGGGACGTGGACGGTTACGACCGGGGCTCGGCCGGAGAGGCCAGAGACGGAAGTGACGATGACGGGAATGCGGATGACGACGAATACCCGGGTGGCGGCGATGGTGAGAGGCCGCTGTGGGGGGTCTGGGAACGTGGCTCGGTGTCGGAGTCCTGAGCGCGGTGGATCGAGCGGTCAGAACTCGTCGAGCGTTGCGTGCACCCCCTTTCGCACGTCGACGACCAGCGCGTCGAGGTCGAGCCCGAGAACGTCCTCAGCGGCCACCCCGACTTGCCGCGTGTCTGTTGGTCGCGTGTAGACGCCGAGTCGCCACTGCTCTTTCTGTGCGCGGCGGAGGGCGTTCACGAGCGTCGACTGTGTCGAAAGCCGACGGACTTCGCCGTTGACGACGATTCGACTCGACGATTCCCGCATCGCGGGCTCGGGCGGGACGTCCAGGATGACGCCGTCACGTTCGACGTCTGCTCGCAAGGCGATCTCTCGTTCGAGCTCACGGATCGACTCGCGATCGGCCTCCAGAAGCTCTTCCGGAACGTCTCGGATTTCCGCCCACACGGCACGTTTGTACAGGTTTCGGGTGTCGAGGCGTTCGGCGAACGGTGCCGTCGACTCGGTTTGCCTGAGCGCGACCGTGAGGTCGCGGTCGTCCATGCGACGCAGTTCCGAAGCGGTCGTCGGGCCGGTTTCGAGTAACTTTTCGGTCGCGCGTCGCAGCATCGACTTCGAAATCCGGGCGACGTGGTGGTTGTAGACGACCGGATTCATGAGCGCCCGGGCGAGCAACAGCGACTCGGCCGTCTGCACGTTTCCCTCGGCGAGCACCAAGTCGCCGTCCACAAGGCGGAGTTCGCGGACGAATCGTCCGGTGTCGATCGTCCCGTACGGGACGCCCGTGTGGTGGGCATCCCGGACCAGGTAGTCCATTCGGTCGACGTCGAGGTCGCCGGAGATGAGCTGGCCGAACTCGCCGGATCCGGCGACGAGGTCGGCGACGCGTTTCGGATCGATGTCGTGAGCCTTGAGCGTCTCGGCGATCGCTCCGTCTTCGAGCAGGTCGGCCACCTCGTCGTGGAATTTTCCGGTGTGCCGCGCGACGACGGCCTCGATATTGTGACTGAAGGGAGAGTGGCCGATGTCGTGCAACAGCGCAGCGGCCCGGACGCGCTCTGCCTGCCGACCCGCTATCCCGAGGTGGTCGACGGCACGCTCTGCGAGGTGGTAGACGCCGAGCGAATGTTCGAACCGGGTGTGGTTGGCACTCGGGTAGACGAGCTCGACCGTCCCGAGCTGCTTGATGCGCCGGAGCCGTTGCACCGCCGGCGTATCCAACAGCGACTCGGCGACGCCCTCGACCTGGATGTGGTCGTGGACTGAGTCCTTGATCGTCGCCATCGAGTCGTGTTTCGGCGCGATGTGATTTAAGGGATCGGTCCCCGGGAGTCGGAGACACAGACGCATTGTCGTCGAGACCGCATTCCACGACCGACGTATCGGCGCAACCTCGTTCTTCTACTGACGTATCGGTGGAACCTCGTTGTACTACCGATCCGTCGCCTAACTCTCGTCCTACGACGCCGAACGTAACCGACTTATCGTCTGATCCAGACCTGTGTGTATGCGCGTCGTCATCGTGGGTGCGGGCGAGGTCGGAACGAGCATCGCCCAGAACCTCGCATCCGCACACGACGTCGTGGTGATCGACTGCGACGAGGATCGCGTCGAGAAACTCACGTACGAACTCGACGTCCTCTCGCTGGCCGGGGACGGCACGTCGCTTTCGACGCTCGAGGAGGCGGACGTCGCCGAATCGGACATGGTCATCGCCAGCACGGACGACGACAAGACGAATCTCGTGACCTGCGGGACGGCGAAGACCATCGCAGACGTATTTACGATCGCCCGGGTGAAGAGCCCGGAATTTCTCCGGACCTGGGAGCGCACCGAACAGGCATTCGGGGTGGACTTTCTCGTTTGTTCGGATCTCCTCACGGCCCAGGACATCGTGCGCGTAATCGGCCTCCCGGCAGCCCACGACGTCGACCCCTTCGCGGGTGGACTCGTCCAGATGGCAGAGTTCGACATCGACGGCGACAGCCCCGTTGGGGGTCAAACCGTCGAGGAGGCCGATCGGTACGAGTCGTTGACGTTCGCCGGACTGTTTCGGGACGGTGAGCTAATTCTTCCCCGTGGCGAAACGTGTATCCTGGCGGGGGATCGCGTGGTCGTCATCGGAAGCCCCGAGAGCGTCCAAGCGTTCGCGAAGTCCATCGCCCCGTCGGAAACACCGGGTAACGGTGGAGACATCGTGGTCCTGGGAGGGAGCGAGATCGGCTACCAGACCGCCCGATTGCTCGAAGAACGTGGGCTCAATCCGAAACTCATCGAACAGGATCCCGAGCGGGCCAGACAGCTCGCCGAGGAACTCCCCGGGACACTCGTGATGGAGCACGATGCGACCGACACCGAGTTCCTGACCAGAGAGCACGTCGACGAGGCCGAGGTCGTCGTTTCGGCGCTCGATGGCGACGAAAAGAACCTGCTCGTGTCCGTCCTCGCTCGTCGACTAGGCGTCGAACGGATCGTAGCTGTCGTCGACAACAGCGATTACGTCCAGATTTTCGAAGAGATCGGCATCGATGTCGCCGTCCACCCCCGGCAGGTGACCGCAGAGGAAATCACCCGATTCACCCACAGTGGAGTCGCCGAGAACATCGCGGTGCTGGAACACGACCAGGCGGAGGTACTCGAAATCGAACTCGCCGAGGGAAGCGATTTGGCGGGGCGATCGATCCGCGAACTCGTCTCCGAAATCGATGCCGACGTGGTGATCGGGGCGATTACACGCAACCGCGAACTCATCACGCCGCGTGGAGAGACCGTCCTTGAACCCGGCGATCACATCGTGGTCTTCGTCGAAACGGCGTTCGTCGACGACGTCATGTCGATGGTGTAGAACGGGGAACCGACAGGGACACGATTCGGTCGGAAAACGGATGACGACCCGTTCGGTGGCGCATGGCGGTCGCCCGGATCGAAGCCGCCGGTTTCTATAAAAGAGAACAGCGCGAGTACCACGGGCCACCGTGCCCGTGGGTGAAGC
>JBKGZK010000001.1:0-97505 GCA_046545615.1 Natronomonas sp. | reverse complement strand
AAGCCGCGCCCTCAAGGAAGCCGTTTCAACGGCTGAGTAGGGCGCGGTAGTTCACTTACGGCGAATTACACATGCGCCGTCGGGAAAAACGCGATCGTCGGGGCGACTCGCCGTCGGATTTATTCTTCGTCGCGTTCGAGCGTGATGTCGCCGAACTCTTCGCGCAACGACATCTTGTCGAACTTGCCAGTCGAGGTTCGGGGGATGGCCTCGAGGAACTGGTACTCGTCCGGCAGCCACCAGCTCGGGAAGGCTTCCGAGAGGTGTGCCTCGAGTTCGTCGGCGGTGACCTCGGCCCCATCATGCGTGACGATGCAGGCCATTGGTCGCTCCTGCCACTTCTCGTGGTCGACGGCAATTACAGAGGCTTCGGCGACGGCCTCGTGGGCCATGAGTTCGTTCTCGAGTTCGACCGAGGAGATCCACTCCCCGCCGGACTTGATGACGTCCTTCGTTCGGTCCACGATGTCGATGTATCCTTGCTCGTCGAAGGTCGCGATGTCACCCGTTCGAAGCCAGCCGTCGTCGGTGAACGACTCTTTGTTTTCCTCGGGACGGTTGAGATAGCCGTCGACGACCCAGGGACTGCGCACCTGGAGTTCGCCCATGCTCTCGCCGTCCCGTGGGACCTCGTTGCCGTCGTCGTCGATGATTCGGATGTTCATACCCGGCACGGGCATCCCGGCCTTCGCACGATAGGCGTACTGTTCGTCCGGTGGTCGTTCCGCGAGTTCCTTCCGGAGGATGCTCAGCGATCCGAGCGGTGTGGTTTCGGTCATTCCCCACCCCTGGATGATCGGCGCGTTGTACTCTTCGTCGTAGCGACGAATGAGCGCCTCCGGTGGTGCGCTTCCGCCGACGGTGAGCCGCTCGATATTCGAGATGTCGACCTCCGGGTGATCGTCCAGGTAGTTTGCCATCTCAAGCCAGATTGTCGGGACCGCGGCCGACACCGTGACCTCCTCCTCGTCGATAAGATTTGCGACCGGCTCGGGATCGGTGTGGACGCCGGGCAGCACCTGCTTCGCGCCGACCAGGGTCGCGGCGTAGGGAACACCCCAGCCGTTGGCGTGGAACATCGGAACCACTGGGAGGACGGTGTCTCGCTGGGAGATGCCGATCGCGTCCGCGTGTCCGGCCATGATGCTGTGGAGGTAGATCGCACGGTGGGAATAGGGGACGCCCTTCGGCAAGCCGGTCGTGCCGGAGGTGTGACACAGGCTGCACTCGGCGTCCTGATCGATGTCGGGCCACTCGTAGGTTGTGGGCTGGTCGCCAATGAGCGACTCGTAATCGATCACCGGATCAAGCGACGTCTCGGGAACGGCGTCGCCGAGGATCACGTACTGCTCGACGGTGTCGAGTTCGTCGGCGTTAGCTTCCACCTTCTCGACGAAGGCAGGATCGACGAACATGACCTTGTCCTGTGCGTCGTCGACGGTGTGCTGGAAGTGGCTGTCGGGCAATCGCATGTTGCACATGTGCATCGATCGTCCCGAGCAGGCTGGGCCGAAGTACAGTTCCAGGTGCCTGAAGTTGTTGACTGCGACCGTCCCGACACGCTCCCCTTGTTCCACACCGAGGTCGTCCAGGGCGTTCGCCAGCTGTCGGACCCGGTCGGCCATTTCGCCGTATGTGTAACGGTGAACTGAGCCGTCGAGTTGTTTCGTAACGATTTCGCGGTCAGGAAAGAGCTCTTCCGCCCGATCTAGAATCGTATCGACGGTTAGTTGTACGTCCATCATGGCGTGCGCTGGTTTGCTATCCGATGACATTGTATTTTCGGTTGACGTTCCGCTCGAGTCCGCTCCCGGTTGCGTCGCGGTCGCATTTTCTCACGACCTTATAAGTGAATCCGAAAAGGTGGGGTCGACGTTCCATTCGAGCCCGCTCCCGCTTGCGTCGGGAACCTGTTTTCCCATGAGCCTATAAGGAAATCTTCAAAGGGTATCCCGCGCCAGAAGTAAACAATGGCTGTAGTACCGTACGAGACACTGGCGTTTTTCCTGTTCGCCCTGGTCACCGTTGGGGCGGCACTGGGCGTCGTGTTGGTCCGGGACGTCTGGCATTCGGCGCTGCTGCTCGGCGCGGCGCTTCTGTCGGTCGCGGTCCACTACGTGATGTTACGCGCGGAGTTCCTCGCCGCGATGCAAGTACTCGTGTACGTGGGTGGGGTACTCGTGTTGATCACCTTCGCCGTCATGCTGGTTCGTCGTGACGAAGATCCCGACGAAACCGAGGTGACTGCCACGTGACGACTCGCCCCCGGCTCCGAAAACCCGAGAACATGGTCACCGGCATCCTGGCGGTGGCCCTCTTTGCGTTCATGGCAGCCGTATTTGCCACCGCCGGGTTCGGGACATCCGAAGGATTCCCCACCGGTGCCATCACGCGATCGATTGGATACGCAATTTTCAACCTCGACGGCGGCTCGATTCCAAGCGAGGGATTCCTGGTGGCGTTCATCGGGGTCGCGATCGTGCTCGACGCTGCGCTGGACGGTGCCCTGATGCTCGGTTCGCGGGACGACGAGGGTGATACCTGATGCTCGAAACCGTTCCCGCGGAGTACTATCTGGTGCTTTCGGCCGCCATCTTCAGCATCGGTGTCTTCGGCATCCTGACCCGCCGGAACGCGCTGACGTTCCTCATGAGCGTCGAGTTGATGCTCAACGCCGCGAACATCAATCTCGTCGCGTTCGCGTTCTACTGGCAGAACCTCACCGGCCAGGTGTTCGTCCTGTTCACGATGGCGCTCGCGGCTGCGGAGGTCGCCATCGGCATCGGCATCATCCTGGTCCTGAATCGCAACTTTGCTGACGTGGACGTGACCGAGCCACGTTCCCTTAGGTGGTGACCATGGCAGGAATTTTCCAATACGCACCAGCGATTGCGGCTCTACCGTTCGTTTCGTTCCTGGTCGCGCTATTGTTTGGCAGATATATGCCGAAGAAGGGCGCGCTCGGAGGTATCCTTGCGACCGGGGGGTCCCTCGGCCTCTCGCTCGTCGTCCTTGCGACGGTCGTCGGTGGCGAAACCTACAACGAGACTCTCTACACGTTCGTTGATCTGGCGGAACCCTTTGGTCTTAGCTTCGGACTCCTGATCGACCAACTGTCGGCGCTCATGCTCGTTATCGTCTCGCTGATCGCCTTCCTCGTTCACGTCTTCTCGCTCGGGTATATGAACGACGAGGACGAACCGGGTCTCCCCCGATACTACGCCGGTCTCGGGCTGTTCTCTGCGAGCATGCTCGCGTTCGTTTTCGCGGACAACCTGTTCATGGCGTTCGTCTTTTTCGAACTGGTCGGGCTGTGTTCGTGGCTCCTCATCGGACACTGGTTCCGGGAGGATGCACCGCCATCCGCCGCGAAGAAGGCGTTCCTGGTTACTCGCTTCGGGGATTACTTCTTCCTGATCGCGGTCGTCGGAGTCCTGGTGACCTTTGGAACGGCCCAGTTCGCCGGAGCCGAGAGCTTCCCGGCAATGGCCGAAGCAGTCCTCGCCGGTGACGAGACCGTCCGGACCTTTGGATTCGATGCAGGGACCTGGTTCGCCATCCTGGGCCTCCTCGCCCTCGGTGGGGTCCTCGGCAAGTCCGCCCAGTTCCCGCTGCACACCTGGCTTCCGGATGCGATGGAAGGCCCGACGCCAGTTTCGGCCCTCATCCACGCCGCGACGATGGTCGCCGCGGGTGTCTACCTCGTTTCCCGGATGTACGGGTTTTACGCGCTCTTGCCGACAGTCCTCGCCATTATCGCGTTCACTGGCGGGTTCACGGCCCTGTTCGCCGCGTCGATGGGCCTCGTCAAGAACGAAATCAAACAGGTACTCGCATATTCCACCATCAGCCAGTACGGCTACATGATGCTCGCCCTCGGGACGGGAGGATACGTCGCTGCGGTGTTCCACCTCACCACCCACGCGATATTCAAGGCACTCCTGTTTCTCGGTGCCGGTGCGGTCATCATCGCGATGCACCACGATGAGAACATGTGGAACATGGGTGGTCTCCGGTCGAAGATGCGGGTGACCTACCTCACCTTCCTGGCCGGTTCGCTCGCACTCGCCGGAATCTTCCCCTTCTCGGGTTTCTGGTCGAAAGACGAGGTGCTTTACGAGGCGCTGGTGCACGGACTCGGCGGGAACCCGCTACTTCTCGGTGCCTACGCGATGGGACTTGCGGCCGTGCTACTGACCGGCTTCTACACCATCCGAATGGTGATGTTGACGTTCCACGGTGAACCCCGCACCGAAGCGGCCGAAGAGCCTCACGGGGTCCGATGGAACGTGAAATTCCCCCTCGCGGTCCTGGGTGTTCTCGCGGTGATCGCGGGTGCACTCAACCCCGTTCCGATCCAGAAGTTGACCGGTCTCGAGGTTGATTTCCTCCACGCGTACCTGTATGCCACGCCTGCGGAACTCATGACCAGTGGAGATCGGTACCACCATCTCCTCGGCGAATACGCCGGGTATTCGACAGGTTATGTCGGTGCCGAAATACAGACGTTGTTGCTCGGAGCCGGGCTCAGTCTCGGACTCGCCATCGTGGGCGCCGGATCGGCATTTCTGTTGTATCGCGGTCCGGAACCCACGGCGCACACGAAGAAACTCGGACCCATTTACACGCTTCTCATGCATAACTACTACCAGGACGAGTATCAGGTCTGGATCGCGCAAGGACTCACGGCAGGCGTGTCGCGTGCGTCGAACACGTTCGATCAGGTGGTCGTCGACGGTCTGGTCAACGGCGCATCTAGCGTGAGTCTCTTCGGGGGACGTCGCGTGCGCAAAATCCAGACGGGCGTCGTGACCAACTACGCCGCACTCCTCGTGTTGAGCCTCGTCATCTTGCTCGTTGCGTTCGCGATCATGGGGGGGTGGTTCTGAATGTCCGTCGAAGCACTCGTCGGTCTGTGTCTGCTTGCGGCGGTAATCGTGTTCGTGGCACCAAATCGGCTGGCACCCAGGCTCGCGTTCGGCCTGAGCCTTCCCCCGCTGGTGGTGAGCCTGTACATGTATCTGGCCTTCGACGGCAGCGGCAACGCGCTGCTCGACGGGGACGTGGCCTACGAGACGGTTGCCGAATGGCTGACGCTCGGTCCGTACGCCGTCAACTATCACGTGGGTCTCGATGGCATCTCGCTCCCGCTCGTTGTCATGACGACGGTGTTGATCACGCTCGCCATTGTGAGCGCATGGACACCCATTGAAGAGCGTCAGAGCCAGTTCTTCGGGCTCATGTTGTTCCTCGAGGCGAGCCTGATCGGCGTTTTCGCCGCGCTAGATTTCCTGCTGTGGTTCGTCTTCTGGGAGGCGGTGCTCATCCCAATGTACTTCCTCATCGGCATCTGGGGTGGACCCCGTCGGAAGTACGCGGCGATCAAGTTCTTCGTGTACACCAACCTGGCGTCGCTCGTCATGTTCGTGGGGTTCCTCGGGCTCGTCTTCGGGCTCGGCGACGCGGTTACGTCCCTGGGAATGCCCGAAATCGCACAGGCGTTGCGCGCGGGTCAGCTCGGTTCCATCGGCCCGGTGGGAGCCGAATCGCTCGCTCTCTTCGCGTTCGTGGCGATGTTCGTCGGGTTCGCGGTGAAGGTCCCGATCGTGCCGTTCCACACGTGGCTGCCGGACGCCCACGTCGAGGCTCCGACACCGGCCTCCGTCATTCTGGCGGGGGTGCTCCTGAAGATGGGGACGTACGCACTGCTGCGATTCAACTTCACAATGCTCCCGGATCAGGCGGTCCTGCTTGCGATTCCGATCGCCGTGATCGCCGTGATATCGATCATTTACGGGGCACTCTTGGCTCTCGCCCAGCAGGATCTCAAACGCATCGTGGCTTACTCGTCGGTGTCCTCGATGGGATACGTAATCCTCGGTCTGATCGCGTACACCGTATACGGCGTCGGCGGTGCGACGTTCCAGATGGTCGCCCACGGGCTGATCTCCGGACTGCTGTTCATGACAGTCGGCGTCTTTTATAACGCTACGCACACCCGGATGGTGGGCGACATGTCCGGACTCGCGGATCGGATGCCGGTAACGGCAGCCGTGTTCGTCGCGGGCGCCTTCGCCTACATGGGCCTTCCGCTCATGGCCGGATTCGCCGGCGAGCTATTCGTCTTCCTCGGGGCGTTCGAATCGACGGTGCTACCCTGGGCGGTGGGCTTTACCGCCCTCGCGATGTTCGGCATTGTCATCGTGGCCGGCTACCTCCTGTGGGCGATGCAGCGGTCGCTGTTCGGACCGTATCGACTGGAAACCGACTACGAACTCGGGCGGGCACCTGTGCACGACCTTGCACCGCTCGTGGTTCTCGTGCTGTTGATCGTGCTCCTCGGCACGGCCCCGGACGTCATCTTCGAGATGATCCGGGATGCGACGTACCCGATCCTGGATTACGGGTTCGGAGGTGAGATCTGATGGAAGCTGGAGACTGGCTGCTCCTCGCACCCGCGGGAGCGTTCGTCCTTGCGGCATTGCTCCTGTTCGTGATCGACGCGATCGATCCCGACGAAACGTCCGGCGCGGTCCTGTCGGCCATCACTACAGCCGGAGCGATCGTGGCCCTCGGGACATCAGGCGTCCTGCTACTTTCTGGTGTCGCAGATGGCGGTGTCGAAGTGCTCGGTGGTCAGCTCGTCGTTGACCAGATGAGCCTGCTGTTTACCTTTGTATTCGGGAGCGTCACCGCGCTCGTCGCCGTCGCTTCTCTCGACTACGTTCGCGAATTGCCGTACAAGGCCGAGTACTACCTGCTCGTTCTGCTCGCGGCGACCGGGATGGCAATGATGGCCTCCGCCAACAGCTTCGCCGTCGTGTTCGTGGCGATCGAACTATCGTCGCTGCCGTCGTATGCACTCGTCGCGTATCTCAAGGACAATCGCGGTTCCGTCGAGGCCGGTCTGAAGTACTTCCTCGTCGGGGCACTGTCGTCATCGATACTGGTCTACGGGATTTCGCTCGTGTACGCCACGACCGGCAGCCTCCTGTTTACCGAGGTCGCAGCGGACGTCGGCGGGGCCGCGACGGATTTCGGTGGGGTCCTTGGCATCGGTATCGTGATGATCGTCGGTGGGCTTGCCTTCAAGACCGCCTCTGTCCCGTTCCACTTCTGGGCACCCGATGCCTACGAGGGCGCGCCAGCACCGGTTGCGGCGTTCCTGTCGTCGGCGTCGAAGGCCGCCGGCTTCGTCGTCGCGTTCAGGGTGTTTACGATCGCGTTCCCGATCGAATCCGTACTCGTGAGCATCGACTGGGTACTGCTATTCCAGATTCTCGCGATATTGACGATGACGCTCGGCAATTTCGCGGCCGCGACCCAGGAGAACGTCAAACGCATGCTCGCTTACTCGTCAATCGGACACGCGGGCTACGTGCTCATCGCTCTCGCGGCACTCACGGGCATCGGTGACGGATCCATCGTTCTGGGTGCAGGGATGTTGCATCTCTTGGTGTACGGCTTCATGAATACGGGGGCATTCCTCTTCGTGGGGCTGGTCGAATACTGGGACGTCGGTCGGACGTTCGAGGATTACAACGGGCTCGCGCGCGAAGCCCCGATGGCCTGCGTAGCGATGACCGTGTTCATGTTCTCGCTGGCCGGGCTTCCCATCGGCGGCGGCTTCCTCTCGAAGTACTACCTCTTCGCCGGTGCGGTCGGTGCCGGCGTTTGGTGGCTTGCCCTGGTCGGGGCCATCAATAGCGTCATCTCGCTGTTTTACTACAGTCGCGTCGTGAAGGCGATGTGGATCGAAGATCCGGCGGACTCACTCGAGATCGGGGGCTACCCGACCGGGCTGTACGCCGCCATCATGACGGCCGGCGTCGTGACGGTCCTGTTGTTGCCGGCCCTCGCGCTGTTCGACACGGCAGCGTTCGAGGCGGCCGCAGCGCTGCTGTAGGCCAATTCGAATCGGCGTATCTATGGTTTCTCGATCGAATCCGTCCCCGATCAGGCTCCAGCACGTTTTATGCGGCGGACGATTCATATCAGGGGCATGCACCGCCTGATCCTGGGTGACGGCTCGATCGGGTCGGCGTTAATCGACGAGCTCGCGGACCGCCCCGGCGATCTGGTCGTGTTGTCCACCAATGAGGGTCGCGTCGAGTCGCTACGGACCGACGGAGTCGATGCACGACACGTCGAATCCGTAACCGTCGACACCGTTCGGGCCATCGCGGGTCCAGCAGACTCGGTGATTGTCACATCCGAGGACGGCGACCGGGCCCGTCGATTGACCAGTCTCGCCCGTCGCGCCTATCCGAGCGCGTTCGTTCTCGCGTGCGTGGATTCCGGACTGTCAGACGCCGAGATGGCGGCCATCGATGAAAAAGCCGATCGGGTGGTGGACACCTCGACGGAAACTGGTCGACGCGTCGCGGCGGTTGCGGGAGACTCGGGAATTCGAACCCGAACGCTCCTGTGGATTCTCCGTGACCTCGATGGTCCACTGGCGATCGTCCCACACGACCACCCAGATCCGGACGCAATCGCGTCGGCCGTCGCACTCGGTCGCATCGCTGACCGAGCAACGGCAGACAGCGAGGTGTGTTACTTCGGCGACATTACGCACCAGGAGAACCGGGCACTCGTGAACCTTCTCGGGTTCGACCTCAGGCAACTCGACGCCGAGGCGGATCTCTCCGAGTTTGGGGGGATCGCTCTCGTGGATCACTCTCGGCCGGGAGACAACGACAGCCTGCCGGAAGGAACGCCGATCGACGTGGTGATCGACCACCATCCCCCGCGGGCACCCGTCGACGCGCGATTCGTCGACCTCAGGAGCCATGTCGGGTCGACGAGCACGTTACTCGGGGAGTACCTCTCCACGATGGATATCGATCCGGGAGCGGAACTTGCCACGGGATTGCTGTACGGTATCCGAACGGACACCGACAACTTCAGCCGGCAGGTAGCCCCTCTCGACCTGGAGATGGCCGCCGAACTCGTGGAACCGGCGGATCAGGGGATGCTCCAGCGAATCGAATCGCCGAGCGTCACTGGCGATACGCTTTCAGTGATCGGCGAAGCAATTCGACAACGGGACGTCAAGGGTGAAGTGCTCACGACCTGTGTTGGAGAAATCGGTTCCCGGGACGCCCTTGCCCAGGCCGCGGATGCCCTCCTCGACATGGAGGACATCCGGATCACGCTCGTGTTCGGGTACACGGACGAGATGGTGTACGTGTCGGGTCGAACACGCGGCAGCGACATCGACCTCGGGAGCACACTGCGGGACGCCTTCGATCTGATCGGGAGTGCCGGTGGTCACGCCGACATGGCCGGCGCACAGATCCCAGTCGGAATGTTACTCGAACCCGATGACGAGGGAGACCGACGTACCGTTATCACCGACATTGTGACGGATCGATTCTACGATGCGTTGGGAATAACGATCGACCGTGCGGCCGCGGACGTGTATGCGGATTTCTTCGGGTCCGAATTCGAGATACGGGAGTGAGGCTTTTCACGACCGGCACCTTCGATGTCATCAATGGTCGACGAAACCGATCCCACGAACGGCCTCACCCGGGACAAACCCCGTGTGAAAGATTACATGACGCGGGACGTCAAGACGGTGTCGCCGGACGATTCTGTGGGCGATGTCGCCCGGCGAATCGCGGACAGCGATTCACACAGCGGCTTTCCAGTCTGTGAAGGGCGTCGCGTGGACGGGTTCATCAGCGCCCGCGACCTGATTCTGGCCGACGATGACGATCCGATCTTCAAGGTAATGAGCGCGGACATTATCGTAGCCCACCCCGAGATGAAGGTCACGGACGCCGCCCGGGTCATCCTCCGCTCAGGGATCCGTCGGCTTCCGGTGGTTGACGATGCGGGGAACCTCGTTGGGATCATCTCGAACGCCGACGTCATCCGCTCGCAGATCGAACGGGCGACCCCCGAGAAGGTGGGAAAGCTCAAGCGTACACTCGAAAGCATCCACGGCGTCGAGGCCCGGGAGGAACGACGAACGGTCGATCTCAATGCCCTCACGCCCACTCAGACGAAGGTGTACACCGATGAACTCGAGGGTCGGACCTACGAACTTGAAAACGGGCTCGCGGAGCCGCTCGTGGTCATCGATAACGCCGGGGATCTGTTGCTCGCGGACGGACACCACCGCGTAAAGGCCGCAGATCGGCTCGGAATCGACGAAATGGACGCCTACGTCATCGTCCTCGAAGAGCGGGTCGAACTCGGCATGGCCGAAACCGCGAAAAAGGGCGACCTCGAATCGATTGGCGATATTAGGGAGGTCGATTACGCACACCACCCGCTCGTCGAAACCACGAAACGACTCCAGGAACCCGGAAAGTAAGCCAGGTAAATCGGTCAGACGGGGTCTGGGGTACCGCGAACGAAGCTCGTCGCCGCGAGATCGGGCTGTTCCGAACACGGGAAGTTTGATAGTCGTTACTCCCGATAATCCAGTAATGTTCGACGAGGACGACCTCGCGGCGATCCGTACCGACCGCGATCGGTGGGAGGCGGACACCCTGGAGCCGGCTCCCGAGGAGCGGAAGGATCGATTCGCGACCGTTTCGAACCACGAGGTGGATCGCCTCTACACGCCGGCTGACGTGAATACGCTCGACTACGGGGACGATCTCGGATTCCCGGGCGAACCGCCCTACACACGCGGCGTCTACCCGACGATGTACAGGGGCCGAACCTGGACGATGCGGCAGTTTGCCGGCTTCGGAACCGCAGAAGAAACCAACGAACGATTTCACTATCTCACGGACGAGGGACAGACCGGCCTCTCGACGGCCTTCGACATGCCGACACTGATGGGTATCGACTCCGACGACGATATGTCCGAGGGCGAGGTCGGCAAGGAAGGCGTCGCCGTCGACACGTTGCGCGACATGGAGATCCTCTTTGACGGCATCGACCTGGCCGATGTCTCGACGTCCTTTACGATCAATCCCTCCGCTCCGGTCATCTACGCGATGTACGTCGCGCTTGCGGACGAACAGGGCGTCCCCCGAGACGAGATTCGAGGAACCCTCCAGAACGACATGCTCAAGGAGTTCATCGCCCAGAAGGAGTGGGTGATTCCGCCGGAGCCGAGCCTCGACGTCGTGACCGACACCGTCGAGTTCGCCGTCGAGGAGACCCCGAAAATTCATCCGATCTCGATTTCGGGCTATCACATCCGCGAGGCAGGATCGACCGCGGCACAGGAACTCGCGTTCACACTCGCCGACGGCTTCGCCTACGTCGAAGACTGCCTGGATCGTGGACTCGATATCGACGAGTTCGCCCCGTTGCTGTCGTTTTTCTTCAATTCCCACAACTCGATTTTCGAGGAAGTTGCGAAGTTCCGCGCCGGACGACGCGTCTACGCGAGAGTTATGGCCGAGGAATACGGGGCAGACGCGCCCGCGTCGACGCGAATGAAGTTCCACACCCAGACCGCCGGGCAGTCGTTGACAGCCCAGCAGCCGCTCAACAACGTGGTCCGGACGACCATTCAGGCGCTTGCTGCGGTCCTCGGTGGCACGCAGTCGTTACACACCAACAGCTACGACGAGGCGTGGGCGTTACCGGGCGAGGACGCAGTTCGGGTTGCGCTCCGTACCCAGCAGATCATCGCCGAGGAATCCGGCGCGGCCGACATCGTCGACCCACTCGGGGGGAGCTTCGCCGTAGAGAAACTTACCGACGAGATGGAGGACGAGGTGATGACGTATCTCGAGGAGATACGCGACATCGGCGACGGCTCTATTCGCGACGGTGTCCTCGAGGGTATCGAGGGGGGCTACTTCCACCGGGAGATCCAGGAGGCAAGCTATGAGTATCAACAGCGTGTCGATGCGGGCGAGGAGGTCGTCGTCGGCGTCAACGAGTACGCGATCGACGAGGACACGTCACCGGACCTGCTCCGGGTCGACAAGGAGGCGGAACGAACTCAGCTCGAACGGCTCGAACGCGTGAAAGCCGAACGCGACGACGCGGCAGTCGAGGAGGCGCTTTCCGAACTCGAAGCAACCATCGAATCCGGCGAGAACGTTATGCCGGGCGTGATCGACGCTGTGAAGGCATACGCCACGATGGGCGAGATCATGCAGGTTTTCGAAACCCAATACGGGTCCTACCAGGAACGTATCGGCCTCGCGTAGGCTGTCATCTGGAAAATGCCCCGAAAAGCGGGGGGTTCAAGTTGATCGACGATAACGGCCCGGTAATGGCCCGTCGCTTTCCGACACTCCTTGCCGCTTCGGTGATCGGCGTCTACGTCCTCGTCGTCGTCGGTGCGACGGCATCGTTGGGCGATGCGGCTGCCGCCTGCAGCCAGTGGCCCTCCTGCCACGAAGGTGCCTCGCTTTCGGACCCGTCGGTTCTCGTCGCTCTCGGCCACCGTATCGTGGCAGCAATTGTGGGCTTACTCATCATCGCGACCGCGGTCTCGGGATGGTCCGAGGCACGCCCGCGAGTCCGGGCAGCACTCGCGGCCGCATTGGTTCTCTATCCTGTACAGGTGGCTCTCGGAGCGGTGATCTCGATCGGTGGGGGAGCCGAGGGGCTCCACCTCGCAATCGCGATGTCCATCTTTGGATTATTGGTGGTGGCGCTGGCGTGGGAGCTGGAACCCGACACCGATTACGATTCGGACGCGTCGGCCGAGCCGGAGCCAATCGTCGACGCCGATCCCACGGAGCCATCTCCAACCGTTGCCTCGGGTTCCGACGGACGCCCGCATCGAACCGTTCTCGAACGACTCCGTGTAGTCGGGTGGGCCTACTTCAAGCTAATGAAACCCCGACTGATGTGGCTCCTGTGTCTCGTCGCCGGGGCGGGCATGGTCCTGGCCGGTGTTCCCACGGTTCGCACCGTCGTTGCAACCCTCGGGGGTGGCGTCCTCGCCATCGGTGCCTCGGGAACGTACAATCACGTCCTCGAGCGGGACGTGGATCGCCGTATGAAGCGAACTGCCGATCGACCCGTGGTCACCCACGAAGTTCCGGTTCGCAACGCGGTGGCGTTCGGGGTGTTCCTTACCGTCGCATCCTTTGGCGTGTTCCTCTCGGTGAACATCCTCGTGGCGGCGCTCGGGCTCGCTGCGATCGGCTTCTACAGCGTCGTGTACACGCTCGTGTTAAAACCCAACACTGTCCAGAACACCGTCCTCGGTGGGCTGGCCGGCGCGTTACCTGCGCTCATCGGATACGCGGCGGTGACCGGTACGCTCGGCTATCCGGGGCTGTTGCTCGCGGGGCTCATCTTTCTGTGGACGCCCGCCCACTTTTACAACCTCGCGCTGGCCTATCGTTCGGACTACGAGCGCGGCGGCTTCCCCATGATGCCCGTCGTGAGGGGTGACGCCGAGACGCGAAAACACATCCTGCTGTACCTCGGTGCGACACTGTTGGCCGGGGCCGTCCTCGCAGTGCTGTCGAACCTCGGATGGCTTTACGCAGCGACGACGGTGGCGCTTGGCGGGGTCTTCCTGTGGGCAGTGGTCCGGCTCCACCGCGAACGAACCGACGCGGCTGCGATGCGTGCATTCCACGCGTCGAACGCATACCTGGGACTCGTGCTCGTGGCGATTGTGATCGACGGACTCGCGTTCTGAAGCCAATCACAGCGGCTCCGGATACTCTATACTATACTATCCTATCGTATCTCGACGGATCCTCTATCGTCGTCTATCTTCACCGATCACGTGAGGTATGACGATACCTCGAAGCATGTCATGCGTGGGTCAACACGTCGAGAGAGTGCCCGTTTGGGTACGTCTCTGGCTTCGTCAATCCGGCTCGAAGCATGTCATGCGTGGGTCAACACGTCGAGGGGGAGATGAATCACCTGGAGACGGATCTACTGCGCGACGGTATCGCTGTCAGTCGAAGGATCGATCCACTCCCGGCCGGAATCGACACAAAAACCAGAGTGGGTGGGCCAGGTGATCGGCCGCTCAGACCATTCGAACCTTCGGCGTCGTCGTTGACCGACAGCACCGCTCGGTCGACGCGCGGCGTCGGTCGATAGAAGTGGAAGTGACCCTCGTTCGGTCCTACCCGATCAGACCGAAGGTGAGTTGAAAGACGACGAGCAGGAGGAATCCCATCCCGACGCCAGTGAGTCCCGCGACGACGCCCTGGGCGTTGCCAAGTCCGCGGTGACGGACCGCGTAGTACGGCCCGGCGAAGAGAAACCCTCCGAGGAGGATGCCGAACAGGGCCAGGACGCCGCCGACCAGACCGGTGAGCGATTCCTCCGGGACATCGAAGCCGCCGACGGCGAGGACGGCCACGAGTCCTGCGGTCAGGGCCACGGTGAGGAATGCGACCGTCCAGACGGCTGGTCGGCGGACGAACGACCCAGCACCGGCGACGAATCCGTCGTAACGACCGTTCGAAGCGTCGCCGTCGAGTTCGCCACGCTCGATTTTCCGTCCCAGTCGCGCCACGGCGATGAACGCCAGGACCAGGAGCACTCCCATCAATGCTGTGCTTACTAGTGCACTCGATACCATTTGTTGTATGGTGGGGAGGACGACTGGTACAAATATCCTTCGTCGTCGATCCGACAATCGGGCGACCGTTGGGTGGTGGATCGAAATCGATCGAGATCACGAAGCTGATGATTTCCTGGAAGCCGATCGAAGCCACTGTTAATGTTCGCGCGCGCAAGGTTGTGAGAAATCCCGATCATAGCCTGATCGAAAATATTACCCGATCCCCATGCATTACCGCTATATCACGGGTCTTTTTCCATAAGGATATACCCTGTATTTAAAGGGATTTCTGGAAGAACCTCGCAAGACCTAAGTGGGTTACCTCGTCAGATTTACCCAGTACCGAGCAGTCATGATAGCGCTCCTTTCACTGTTACAACAGGCTCCGGGGGAATTGCGGGGACAGGCGGAGATCTTTAACGAGATTTTCTTCGTCTTCCTGTCGATCGGGACACTCGTCGGAATTGTCGTCGTACTGTACACCCTCTACCACGTCTACAAGTATCGAGATACAGAAAGCCGCGATTCCGAAGAGATCAAAAATCCACTGAAACTTGGCGAACTGCCGACCGGCCAAACGGGCGGCAAATCCAAGAAGATGTTCGTCTCTTTCGGGATCAGCGCGATCATCGTTATCAGCCTGGTCGTCTACGCCTATGGCCTCCTTCTGTACGTCGAGGCCGGCCCCGCTTCTGCCGAAGTCGACGACAACGTTGACAACATGGACATCGAGGTCGTCGCCTACCAGTTCGGCTGGGAATTCGAGTATCCGAACGGCCACGTCGAGCAGAACACACTCAGAGTTCCCCAGGGTGACGATAAGGTGATACGACTCAAGGTGACTTCACGGGACGTCTGGCACAACTTGGGCGTCCCCGAGTTGCGGGTGAAAGCGGACGCGATACCGGGTGAATACCAGAACACGTGGTTCACTCCCAAGGAAACGGGGACCTACACGGTCGAATGCTTCGAACTCTGCGGACTGGGACATTCAGATATGAAAGGTGAAATCATCGTCATGAATCAGGACGACTTCGATGAATGGTACGAAGGAACGGCTGAGGACGACAACGGTGGTGAGAACTGATGTCTGAGCTCCCACCTGCCAGCTCGATTAAACGCTGGCTCGTCACGACGAATCACAAGGACGTCGGCGTGTTGTATCTATTGACGGCGACGTTTTTCCTGCTGTTCGGCGGCACGCTTGCGCTTTTGATTCGACTACAGTTGTTGATTCCCGGTGATCAGATTCTGTCGGGGCTGGCCTACAACGAGGCCGTGACTGCCCACGGGCTCATCATGGTGTTCTGGTTCCTCTCGCCGTTCGCGTTCGGTTTCGCGAACTACCTGGTCCCGTTACAGATCGGGGCCGACGACCTGGCGTTTCCGCGACTGAACGCTCTGTCGTACTGGATGTATGCGCTGTCCGGAATCCTTCTTGCAGTGTCGTTCTTCCAGGGCGGGACGATGGATGCCGGGTGGACCCTGTATGCTCCGCTGAACATCCCTGCATACACTCCGTCGATCGGATCGACTGGAGCCGTGCTCGCGCTGGCAATGTTCGTTGTCGGTGTGACGGCCTCGACGATCAACTTTCTGACGACGATCCACCACTCGCGCGCGGAGGGAATGGGACTGATGAACATGCCGATGTTCACGTGGTCCATCCTGGCGACAGTCTGGATGATGCTATTTGCCTTCGCCGCACTCCTCGGCCTGGCCCTAATTTTGGCGTCTGATCGAGTTGTCGGGAGCCTCTACTTCACGGCGACCGAGGGTGGGTCGGTCCTGTGGGGACACCTCTGGTGGTTCTTCGGTCACCCCGAGGTGTACATCGTGTTCTTCCCTGCCCTGGGGGTCATGCTCGAAGTGTTCCAGACGTTCTCGGGTAAGCGACTAGTCGGCCGAAAGTGGGTGATTGTCGCGCTAATCCTGATCTCGTTGCAGTCGTTCCTCGTCTGGATGCACCACATGTACCTGACGACGATCAATCTCGAGATCAAGACGCTCATGATGGCGACGACCATCGGGATCTCGTTGCCGTTCGACCTGCTTGTGTTCGCGCTCGTGTACACGCTCGCGAAGGGGAAGGTCAAGTTCGCGACGCCCTTCCTCTTCTCCTTCGGGGCCCTGTTATTGTTCATTCTCGGTGGAATCACCGGGGTGTTCCTCGGTGCGATCGTGCTCGACTACCAGCTGCGGGGAACCTACTGGGTGGTCGCGCACTTCCACTACGTAATGTTCGGCGGGGCGACTGCTCTCTTCGGTGGAGCCTACTACTGGTTCCCGAAGATCACGGGCAAGATGTACGACGAATTCCTCGGAAAGCTGCACTTTGCCATCTTCTTCATTTCGTTCAACATCGTCTACTTCTCGATGTTCACCGCCTGGGAGACGCCCCGTCGGGTGTTCGAGTACAATCAGGACTTCATCGCGAGTCACCAGGCCGGTACGATCGGGGCCTTCATCCTGGGACTGTCGTTTTTCATCATGTTCTACAACTTCTGGAAGAGTTATCTCTCGGGCCCCGAGGCACCGGATAACCCGTGGGAGCACGCCCGCACGGCCGAATGGGCGATTCCATCACCGCCACCGCTCGAAAACTGGGAGGGCCGTCCATCGTATTCGTCCGGGCGGCTCGAGTTCCTCGATCGCGTCCCAGCGGCGACCGACGGGGGCCACGCCCACGGCGACGAAGCGAGCGAATACATCCTGGGCGATAAACATCCCTCGCACGCCAGTATCTGGCCGTTCGCACTCAGCCTGGGGACGTTCGTCCTGCTGCTCGGCCTCTCTGGCATCAGGTCGTCGATTGACTTTGCGGTCGGTGCCGACGTCACCTCGACGGTCGTCGTGATCACCGATCCCCTGTATCCCACTCTCGCCGTTTTCGGTGCGCTGGGTATGCTATACTCCGGCGTCAAGTGGGGTCTGGAGGACTTCTACGCCCCGCCGATGCAGTTTGCGGATCGGTGGCCCTTCGAGGGTGTCGAGAAGACTAAACTCGGCATGTGGTTCTTCCTGGCGTCCGACGTGATCGTCTTCGGGGCGTTCATTTCCGCGGCGGTGTTCATCCGTATCAACGCCGGCTGGCGGAGTTGGCACCCGCTCGCCGACTCGCTGCCGGGACTCATCAACACCTTTGTCCTCCTGACGTCCTCGTTTACCGTCATCCTGGCGCTGGTCTTCGCGAGGCGCAACAGCACGCGCGGGCTCGTCGCGAGTATTGCCGCCACGATGCTCCTTGGCCTGACCTTCCTCAGCATCAAGGCGTGGGAGTGGCACCACGAGATCTTCGACGTCGGCGTCACCTTGACGCAAAACCCCCACGGGCCGCCGATCCAGTCGACGATCTACTACGTGACGACCGGACTCCACGGAATCCACGTCGTGCTCGGACTGCTCATCGCTGGGTTCCTGCTCGTGCGCGCGTCGAAGGGCCACTACAAGACGGACCAGCGGCCGGTGGAGTACTTCGGCCTCTACTGGCACTTCGTCGACATCGTCTGGGTGTTCCTCTTCCCGCTGTTCTACCTGTTCTGATCGGACCGAACCGACCGGCGCTCGTCGTCCGATTTCTTCGTCTTTTCCCCACGAACTCACACGATTAACATGACTGCCCCCGACGCCGTCTCGTCAGAATCTACGGAAATGCGCCGCATCGGCCAGCTTCGAGTGATCGCCGCCGTCACCGCGCTCCTCGTTGCAGCCATTCACCTGCTGCACCCGTCACAGGGCGGTGTCGCCCTGGTTGTCTACGCGAATGTGGGCTATCTCGGGGATCCGCGCCCGGTTTTGTTTACACTCGGGGGGTTTGCCCTCGTATTCGGGGTCCTGCTCGGATACCAGGGCCTCGATGATCGCCGGGTGTACCTCGGGGGTATTTGTGTGTCGCTCGCGTTCCTTCTTGGATTTGCCATCTGGCATACGGTCCTCGACCACGGCGCGTTCTGGCCGTACATCCAACCACACGGTCACGAGGGTAATCCGATCGTCGTGGTGGCGCTGCACCTGATCGACGATCCGCTCGCGCTCGCCTCGAAGGTCCTCGAAGTCGTATTGTTGGCAACGCTCGTCGTCCTGTATCGCGCCGAGTGAGTTAACTCTATATAGCGGGATTTCAAAGGTACGGGTAACCACGCATGGCGTCCGACTCGCTCAAATTATACGGTGCGATTTACGTGGCGTTGATCAGTCTTGCAGCCTCGAAGTGGCTGTTCTTCCACATCCCGTCTTTCTCGTACTGGGACGCGTTCGCAGCTGTCATGGTTGCCGCGGCAATCAAGACGCTACTTATCGTCGGCTACTTCCAGCACCTCCGGTGGGAGAACCGCTCGCTCACGGGGCTGATGGGGGTCGCGCTGTCGTTGACCCTGTTGCTCATGGCGGCTGCGAGCTTTTCGATCGTCTGATCGCTCGATGGACACGACCATCTCACGGTCGTCGCTTGCAGCATTTTCCGCCCCGAACCGTCGCGAACTCACGATTTTTGGCCTGTTCGTCAATCTTCAGCTGGTGTTCGTCATCCTCTATTATGCGACCGGCATAGCCCATCTCACCGAGCCACGGTATCTCATCTATGGTCTCCTGTGGGTCAACGTTGCCACGGTCGTTCTCTATCGGACATCGGCTCCGAAGGGGGTGCCGTTTTCGACGCGCCGACGTGCGCTCGCGCTCGCGACGGGGTACTTCGGCCTACTCGTGCTCGTTGGGGGCCTCGTCGCGATGGGGGTACCTGAAAGCGCGCCGGGTGGGGTTCGAATTGCGTGGCTGACGCCCGGGTGGGGGCCGGCACTCGTCTACGGCGGCGAATGGATCACGATAATCCTGGCGCCGGCATATCTTCTCGGCTACCTGTCACTGTCGTATCTCCTGTACGTCACCATCCTGGAGGCCTCGGGCTCGTCTGTTGCGGGACTCCTAGGCTTGCTTTCCTGCGTCTCGTGTACGTGGCCAATCGTCGCGGGGATCACCGGCGCGGTCTTCGGCGGGGGCGGCCTGCTCGCGGCTTCTGCGCTGGAGTCGTCGTACGACCTTTCGACTGCAGTGTTCCTCCTTACCGTCGTGATTATGTACTTCCGTCCAGGGTTTCGGTGACATTTCCGGGAGGCATTCGTGGCCGTTTTATCGCTCCCGGTTCTCCGGTTGGATATGATTGCCGTCGAAACTCGCACGCCAGTTCGTGAGGCGACGTAGGATGGCGGTTCGTGTCCGTGATGTCCGTCGTCGCTATGACGACACGCTGGCGCTCGACGGCGTCTCCTTCTCGATCGAGTCGGGCGAGGTGTTCGCACTTATCGGCCCAAACGGAGCCGGGAAAACCACGCTGGTTCGTGCCGTGACCGGGACGACTGATGCGGAGGGTACGGTGGAACTCTTTGGCGAGTCGCCCACTTCGATCGACCCACACCGACTGGGTCTGCTCCCTCAGGAGTTTTCGCCGGCTGCCCGACTCACTGCCCGGGAGCTCCTCGCGTACTATGCCGGCCTCTACGACGAATCTCGCGGCGTCGAGCGAGTTCTCGATGACGTGGGTCTTTTCGATCGAGCCGATACGTACTACGAGAATCTATCCGGGGGCCAAAAGCGCCGTCTCTGCGTCGGCGTGGCGCTGGTCAACGATCCGGATCTCCTCGTGCTCGACGAACCCACGACCGGGATCGATCCGGCGGGGAGACGCGACATCTGGACGCTCGTCGAAACCCTTGCCGCGAGCGGTACTACCGTGCTGTTGACCACGCACTACATGGAGGAGGCCCAGCGACTGGCCGATCGGGTTGGGTTACTCTCGGACGGGGAACTCATCGCGATCGGATCGCCCGCAGAACTCGTTTCGGCGTACGGGGATCGTCCACGGTTACTCGTCGAAACGCCGACTCCGAGCAACGCGAACGAGGCCATCAGGGCAGCCGGGTACAATCTCCTCGAGGATCGCCACCCGGTCTCGGTCGCCGTCGAACCCCGCGAGATCGGTGCGGTGGCCGACGCGCTCGAAACTGCCGGCATCGAGTACGAGTCGCTGGTCTGGAGACAGCCGGACCTCGAGGACGTCTACCTGTCTGTCACCGGGGGTACCGCAAATGAACGTGGAACGGTGGAGTCCTCCAGACTCGAGGGTGGATCACAATGAGTCGCCAGGGTCGAATCCGGGCCGAAGTCACGGCGGCAGGCCATGCCTTCCTCCGTCGCCGAACGGCCGTGTTTTTCACCTTCTTTTTCCCCATCTTCATCGTGGTCGTATTCGGGGCATTGATACAGACAGACCCGACCGGCGGCGGCCTCTTCGCGAAGCCTGCCGGGTATTACGTCGCGGGATACATCGGCGTGGTGGTCCTGTTTACGCCGCTTTCGCGAATCGGTAGTGAGGTGGCCCGCCACCGGGAGGGCAACCGGTTCGAGAAACTCGCGACGACGCCGTTGTCTCGCGCCGAGTGGCTCTTTGCACAGGTGATTGTCAACATTGCCGTCATCGGAGTGGCCTCGTTTCTGATACTCGCAATCGTCCTGATAATGACGGACGCAACGTTTCGGTTTTCCGTCCTCCTCGTGCCGTACGTCCTGGTGGGAGTTGCCCTGTTCTGCGGCCTGGGGGCGATTCTCGGCCGGATCGCGGACTCCCAGGATGGAGCCATCGCCGCATCCAACGGGGTCGCACTCCCGCTGTTGTTCCTCTCGGAAACGTTCGTTCCGCCGTCGATGCTCCCGGGGTGGTTTCGACCGCTACTCGATCTCTCGCCGCTTTCGTATTTCACCCGTGGCCTGCGCGGGGCGACCTATCCACAGCTCTCCAATGGCGTGGCAGAAACTGGGGTTGGAGGGCTCCTGGGCACCGATCCGTACGCGAACCTGTTCGTGCTGACCATTCTCGCCCTCGGGTTCTTCACGGTCGGTGCCGCCGCGCTGCCACGGACTGACTGACTGACCCTCCGGTGGTGGAGGAACAGTTACGTGGGACTGGGTCGATGATCGGGTGGAATGGAGATCACCGGGGTCAGACAATACCACGTGAGCGTCCCGATCGATGGAACCTTTCACCCGACGTGGGTGCCAGGCTACCCACAGCAGACGCACGAGGCCGAGGTGTTCGAAATCGATACGGACGCGGGGATCACCGGCGTGACGGCGAGTCCGAGCTTCGGCGGGGGAATCGAGTACGCGACACCACTCGAGCTGTTTCTCGTGGGCGAAGATCCACACGACGTCGACGGGATTCTCCGGAAACTCGAGAGCATCGACCTCCTCGGTCCCAGACCGTGGCACGTCGAACTCGCGTTGTGGGACATCATTGGAAAGGACGCCGGCAAACCCGTCTACGAACTGCTCGGTGGTACGGCGAAGTCGACACGCGCGTATGCGAGTACTGGCCAGAAGATCCCGACAGGGGAACGAATCGAGTACGTCGAACACTGTCTCGACGAGGGGTTCGAGGCGGTGAAACTTCGCATTACGGAACGGGAGGACCTCGAGACGGTTCGAGCCGTCCGCGACGCGTTTCCCGACCTGCCACTCATGGTCGACGCCAACAAGGGCTGGGCCGTGCGGGCACTCGAAGACGAGACACGATGGACCGTCGCCGAAGCCATCGAGGTGGCGCGCGAACTCGAGGCCATCGGCGACATTCGGTGGCTCGAGGAGCCGCTCCCACGACACGACTATGACGGGTACGCGAGACTCCGGGATGCGACGACGGTTCCCATCGCTGGCGGGGAGTTCAACGATGGCGCAACCGAGTGCTACGAGTATCTCGACCGCGGGGCCCTCGACGTGCTCCAGCCGGACGCGGCGCTCGCGACCGGGATCAAACGCGCTGTCGAACTCGCCGGAACCGCTCGCGAGCAGGGCGTGTCGTTCGTCCCTCACACGTGGACCAACGGCGTCGGGTTCGCGGCGAACCTTCACGTGATCTCGGCCGTCGACAGCTCGTGGTGTGAGTACCCTTTCGATCCTCCGTGGTCGCCGGAGGTCTGGTCGGCACCGGTCCGAGGCGAATTCCCGATCGAAGACGGTCGGGTGCGCCCCCCGGATGCCCCCGGTCTCGGGATCGAACTGGTTCGAGAACTGCTTTCAGAAAGTTAGTGAAGCCCCGGATTTACTCGTTGCCACGAACTGTGCACCCACCGGCAAATATCGAGTGCAAATCCTGGGTGAAAGAGTACTTGGTCCTCCCCCGTGTGCAATCCGACAATGGCTGAGCCGAATCGATCCGACCCCGCCAAAGAACCCCAGGAAGCGACTGGTGGCGTTCCTGCTGTGGGCATGGTGGTTCCGGATCGGTTTTCCTCGGACGAAGTTTTCCAGCGGATAGTCGCCGATGCGGACCACGAAATCACCTCGAGCGTCCGCGAACTCTTCTTTAGCGGTCTCGCGGCCGGATTCGCTATCACCATCACCTACCTCCTGTACGCTTCGATGTCGGCGACTACCGACAACAAACTGTTCGCCTCGGTGTTATACCCGCTAGGATTCATTTACATCATTCTCGGGGGATACCAACTGTACACCGAGAACACACTCCCGCCAGTCGCGCTGTCTTTCGAACGACTGGCGTCGCTTCCGGCACTGATTCGTCACTGGATAATCGTCCTGGCCGGAAACTTCACCGGCGGGGCACTCGGAGCGATCGCGCTCGCCTACGGCGGCGTGTTCGAACCCGAGGCAGCGATCGTCGCTGCCGACCTCGCACAGAAGGGCGTAGAGACGCCCGGGTGGGACCTCTTCTTCAAGGCCGCCTTCGCCGGATTGATCGTCGCTGGCGTCGTTTGGGTCGACTTCGCGGCCCGCGATACCATCTCTCGGCTGGTCATCGTGTACCTGGCGTTTCTCGCGATCCCTCTCGGCAACCTGTTTCACGTGGTGGTCTCGTTTACGGAGGTTTCGTACCTCGTTGTACTCGGGGAATTGGGCGTCGTAACCGGAATGACGTCCTTCGTACTACCGGTGCTCGTCGGCAACACGCTCGGCGGGGTGTTGCTCGTTACCGTCGTCAACTACTACCAGACCAGCGAACGCCGCCTCGACGTCGATCGCTTCGAGAACGTCCGGAGACTCTCTCTTCGCGAGTGGTTGCTCGGCTCCCTCGCCGGTCGATCGTACGTGCCTGTGGTCGATACCGTCGAGGAAATAGTTCGCGATCCCGACTCCTACAGGGTCATGGTACCGATCGCCAATCCACGAACCGAAACCAATCTGGTCGACCTCGCCTGCAAACTCGCCGATACGAGGGAGGCCGGGCGCGTCCACGTCGTCCACATTGTCCAGGCCCCGAAACACGCCACCCCGGAGAAAGACGGCAAGCAACGCAAGCGAATCACGAGCGAGTCCGAGCGACTCCTCGAGGGTGCCCGCCGGATCGGAAACCAGTACGACGTCGAGTTCGAAACCTCGACGATCGTCTCGCCGCGGTCGTTCGAGGAGATCTTCTCCTGCGCCCGACGGACGCGTCCCGATCTGGTCGTGATGGGCTGGGGCAAAGATCAGCTGTGGAGCTCGGCCCGCGCTGAACGGCCGCTCGACGAGCTAACGAACCAGCTCCCAACGGACTTCCTCGTCGTCAAGGATCGCGGTCTCGAGGCTTCGCAGATACTCCTGCCGACCGCCGGCGGCCCAGATTCAGATCTGAGCGCCGAGGTTGCCCGTGCACTCCGGGACGCCGTCGACGCCGAGATAACACTTCTGCACGTTGTGACCGATCCGTCCCAGAAGGAGGCTGGGGAAACGTTTCTCGCCGACTGGGCGAGGGCCCACGACCTGTCGTCGGCGGAATTACTCATCGACGATTCCGGTGACGTGGAGGGCGGAATCAAACGTGCAGCAGAAGACAGTACGATGGTCCTGATCGGCGCGACAGAACGCGGGCTCCTCTCACGACTGGTCCGGGACTCGTTGCACCTCGACGTCGTCAACGAGGTCGATTGTTCTGTGTTGCTCGCCGAGCGACCGTCCGAACGAACGGTTCGACAGCGCCTACTCGGCCGGGGTGCGAGTGACACCATGTTGACGGAGGAGGTTCGCAAACGTCTGAAGGATACTGCCGCCAATCCGGAGTCGGAGGAGAGGGAATAGACCAGCCAGTTCGGACTCGACGAGATAACTGATCGGGACGAGACGAGGTTTTCTCCTCGATGGAAACGTATCGCGATCGGCTCAAGGACACGGCAGCCGAACCCGAATCGAACAAAACCACCCCGGCGGACTTCGGGTCGGATGAATCGGAGTCAGTGGAATCGACATCTGGAACGACGTAATCGGACGAATCGACGTCGACGAAACCTGACTCGAAACAAACGGCGCCGGGTGAAACGGACTCGACCCCGACCGAGTCGGAATCGGCGTATGATGACGATGTCGAGGCCCCAATCATCGTTCGAGTTCGGATCGGTCGATTCGTGGGCGCAGGAAATCCCTCGTGACGTAGCGTTGATCAATTGCTCCGGTCGCGAACCAGTCTCACTCCCACTATCAGCGCGAGCCCGAACCCGGCGAGCCAGAACAGAAAGAGGGGTGCGAATTCGAACCCGAATTCTAGCCGCCGCGAGAGCTGGCGCCAACCGATCGCGTACGCGGGCCCTGCGACGGCGAGCAGCGCGAGCCCGGTTTCGAGGCGGGAGCTGTCCCTTCTTTCAGCGTGGAGATCAGCCGGGGGCCAGTCGAAGGATCTGAACGCCTGGAAATGGGTGCGAACGCGATTGCCCGCGATCCCGACGCCAAGGAGAAACGCCGCACCCCGGCAATCACGAGGAGTGACGCGGCGAAGATGCCGTCTCCGGGGCCCGGGAGCCGATCGTAGCAGCGGCGATGGTCATCGACGCGATCAAGGATCACTAGCCGGTCGGAGATCGGGTCCGACCAGTGAACCTCCCTCCGGTCGGGACTCCCGTGGCGACGGATCGCCCCGGTTCCCGGTGATCGACTCCCCCTCCGGGGCCAGTGTCCACGAACGATTAACAGTCGTTGGCAATGCGATCTTCTATATTCACGCTGGAACGTATCAGTTGACGTTCCAGGGCGTGATTTGCCGTTTCTGCATATAAATCTGAGTCATATTGCCAATTACTGTTAAGGCGGTGCCGCCAGTGGTCGGGGTATATGGCGACGTACGTGGGCGCGGACTGGGCTGGACACGGCTGGTTCGGCGTCGTGTTCGACGACGATGGCAACTGGTGGGCCGACCTGTATCCCTCGATTCTCAGTCTCTGGAAGTATCACAGCGACGCGACCAGGATCCTCGTCGACGTGCCGATCGGATTACCCACGCAAGAGACTGGGCGGCGGCGGTGTGACGTCCGGGCCAAGGAGGTGCTGGGAGAACGTCACAGTAGCGTCTTCTTCGCCCCGGTTCGAGACGCCGTCTACGAGGCGAACCTCGAGCGAGCACGGGCAGTCAACGAATCCGCAGGGTACAGTATCCAGAACCAGGCCTGGAGCTTCGTTCCCCGCATCCGGGAGGTCGACGAGTTCCTGGATCGGTTTCCCAGTGCCACGGACCGTCTCCGGGAAACCCACCCCGAGGTCTGCTTTCGGATGCTCCACGGCGAGACGCTCCCGTCGAAACACACCGACGCGGGGATCGACGAACGGATTGCCGTGCTCACGGATAAAGCCCCGTACGCCATTGAAATCTACGAGGAACTCGTGGACACGTATAAGTCGCCAGCGTACGCCCCGACGGTCGGTCGACGCCATGATATCCTCGACGCGCTGGTTGCGGCCGTGACGGCGCGACGAGCAGAGTCGAAACTCGCGACACTTCCCCCGTCGCCACCGACCGACGATCGTGGGCTGCCGATGGAGATCGTCTATCCCTCTCCAGCCGTCCAGACGACACTTCCCGGAATCGCGTGATCGAGCGGGTCATCGAACCGACCACATCTTTTACAGGGAGCGATGGCTTTCGATCCTCTCATCCGATCGGAGCACGACCGAAGGCCCGATCGAGTTCGCCTCGTACCGGTATCGGTACTGGCGACGCGGAGGAATCGGTCTCACGAAAATAGTAGTGGTTACGCTGGAGGCGAAAATCCCCTAAATATATATCCAATACGGTTGTATCGAATACGATGCATCGACGGGATTTTCTCGCCGCGACGGCGGTCGGGTTCACGGCTGGGCTCGCCGGCTGTTCGAATAACGGCGGCGAGACCGGTGCGGCCATCGTGGACGAAACGTTGACGCTCGCTACCACCACGAGCACCTACGACACCGGTCTCCTCGACGAACTCGATGCGGCCTTCGAGGAGCGATACGGGGTTCGCGTGGATCCGGTCGCGCAAGGCACCGGTGCGGCCCTACAGACGGGCCGAAACGGTGACGCGGACGTCGTTCTGGTGCACGCACGCACGCTCGAAGACGAGTTTCTCCGGGACGGTCACGGGATCAATCGCCGCGATCTCATGCGTAACGATTTCGTCGTCGTCGGTCCCGACGAGGATCCGGCCGAAATCGACGACCTGTCGTCTGTAAAAGAGGCCTTCCGTGCTATTGCCGACGCGGAAGCCACGTTTATCTCGCGCGGGGACGGCTCCGGGACACACGCGAAGGAACTCGAAATCTGGGAGGCCGCCTCCGTGAATCCAAGTGGCGAGTGGTACCGCCAGGCAGGAGCTGGCATGGGCGAGGTGCTGACGCAGACGAATCAGACACCCGCCTACACGCTTTCCGATCGCGGCACCTACCTGGCGTTGCGGTCCCAACTTGACGTTTCGATTCGTCTCCAGGGTCCGCTCGAGGGTGGGCCGGAACTGCTCGCCAATCCGTACGGCATCGTCGCCGTGAACCCGGCGCGTCACGAGAACGTCCAGTACGACCTTGCGATGGCGTACATCGGATTCGTCACCTCCCACGAGGGACAGCGGATAATTGAGAACTACACCGTCGATGGCGAAAAGCTGTTTCTGCCCGGGGCAGTCTCCGAGGATCCCGATTTCGAACAATACGTCCCACAGAATTGGACGACGGAGGAGGACTGACCGCACCCATGATCGAATCCCCGGCCTCGCTGATGGCGGTCACGGACGGTATCGCTCCACTGCTCGTGGAGTTCCCGTTCCAGCGCCGGTATATTTCGAGTATTGTCCGCGTTTCGCTGTACGTCAGTCTTGCCGCCGTCCTCTTGAGTACGATCGTGAGTCTCCCGATCGCGCTGGGGGTCGGCTTTTCGGAGTTTCCCGGAAAGGGCGTCGTGGTCGCACTCATCAACACCGGAATGGGCTTTCCGAGCGTGGTGGTCGGCCTCGTTGTCCTGTTTGTTGTCTCGAACCAGGGGCCGCTCGGGTCGTTGGATCTCGTCTTTACGAAGGAGGCGATGATCCTGTCCCAGCTCGTCCTCGCCGCGCCCGTCATTACCGGCGTCAGCCTGGCCGCCGTCACGAGCGTCGACGAGGGCGTGCGGGACGCTGCCTACGCGATGGGTGGCACTCGGCTCGATGTCGCCCTCGTCACGATCAAGGAGGCACGGTACGGAATTTTGACTGGAATTCTCGCCGGGTTGGGCCGGGCCATCAGCGAGGTCGGATCCGTGCTCATCGTTGGCGGAAACATCGCGAGCGCCGACGGAACCTCTGTCACGCGAACGCTAACCACGGCGATACAACTGGAAGCTCGGCAGGGACGCTACGAAACCGCGATGCTCCTTGGTGCGATCCTCGTGGTGCTCGTGCTGGTCATCAACGGCGTGGTACTCCGTCTTGGGGGGAGACGACGATGATGCAAAAGTCGGCCCAGGATCGCAGGCAGTCCAACGCACGAGGGATCGCCCTCGATGGCGTCCATCACGGATTAGACGGTACCCCCGTCCTCGAGGACGTTACGCTTGACGTCGCCCGGGGAGAAACGCTCGCGGTGATTGGCCCCTCCGGCACCGGAAAGACGACGCTCCTTCGACTCCTGGCCACGTTTTACCCCCCAGACGAGGGGACACTCCGGATAGACGGGACCGACGTCTGGTCGCAGTCGGAACGGGATCGGCTCGCGACACGCCGCCGCCTCGGGATGGTGTTCCAGGAGGCCAACCTCTTCGACACATCAGTCAGACGGAATGTAAGCTACGGCCGACGGATCCGTCGTGACTGGCGAACCCGCCTGCGGGCGTGGATCCCACGAATCGGTGACGCCGCCGCCACCGAATCCGTTTCCGACACGCTGGAGGTCGTGGGCCTGGCCGACGCAGAAATGCGGAATGTGGCGTCGTTATCGGGTGGTGAAGCCCAGCGAGTGGCCTTCGCCCGGGCGCTTGCCTCCGAGCCGGACTTTTTGCTCCTCGACGAACCGACCTCGGACCTGGATCCGAGAAACACCGCCGTCATCGAGAACGCAATCGAGACCGCACGAACGGGGGGCCTCGGCGTCGTCGTCGCGACTCACGACATGAACCAGGCAGAACGCGTCGCCGATCGCGTGGCGGTTATGATTAACGGGAGGATGATAGAGGTTGGACCGACCGAACGGGTGTTCGACAATCCGGCCGATCCCCGCGCCCGCCAGTTCATCGACGGGGAGCTGGTGTATTGAACATGGTCCACGTCGAAAAAGCCGACACGACGATATCGACCACGCCGCCAGAGGAGATGGGTCCCAATGGATAGCACCGACGGGCGGGCACGCCCCGTCCTCGTGGCAGACGACGTCGAGTTCGACGGACGAGATGCGTCCCTGTTTCGCGAGATCGCACGAACGGGATCGGTGGCCAGGGCGTCGTCGAATCTCGGTCGGTCACGGGCACGAGCACTGACGCGAATCGAGACGCTGGAAGCCGCCTTCGGAGAACTGGTCGACCGACAGCGCGGTGGCCAGACCGGCGGGGGGAGTCGATTGTCCGAGAACGCGAACCAGCTGCTCGACCGCTTCGACAGGGTCCGGGCCGCCGTGACGGCATCGGCGCAGGTCCCAGAAACCGTGCTCCGGGGCAGCATTGCGACTGTCACCGGTGAGCTGGCCGAGGTGGAGACGGCCCTCGGAACGGTTCGGGGTCGCCACGATGGCATCCGTGAGGGCGACCCGACGCAGGTACGCATCGGTGCCGACGCGATCACTGTTCTAGATCCTGGGGCGGACCCGGAACCGAATGCTACGAGCGCGAGGAATCGATTCGCCGGCCGCGTGACGGACGTCGATCGGGGCGAAACGGTTCACGTGGTCACAATCGACGTCTACGGGATACCCGTTCGAGCCCTGGTCACGGAGGAAAGTACCGTCCGAATGGAATTGCACGTGGGACGCGACGTCGCGATCACCTGGAAGGCCACCGCGACGCGGCTCGTTCCGGCATCTCGATCATAGCGGGTGCGTCGTCGGCCACGGCTGTCAGGCGACCGTCTCGACGACGCATCGTCACTCCAGGCGCTGGAGTATGGGTATCTCCTCGAGACGTTCCTCGTCGAGAGCCTCCCACGCGATCCCGGACGGTTTGGTTCCCGTCGTGTCGGTGCGAATCGTGCGCTCGGGCGTGACGATCAGGTCCATCGGCACGTCGAGGTCGGTCGTCGGGATCGCCTCCTCGACGACCTGTAACTCGTGGACGGTGGTGACGGTCGTCGTGTCGTCGTCGACCAGACCGAACTCCCGGAGGATAGCGAACTCGAGGTCGCTGTATCCCTCGCCCTTCCCGACGCGAGATCCCTGACGGTTCACCACGACACTGCCGGAGACGATCACGTCAATCGGCTCCATCGTTTCCGGTGTGATCTGGACGCCGACGTCAGCCGAACCGCCGATAGTGGCCGCGTGGTCGAGGTCATCGATTGTGTCAGGATCGAGACGGAAGAAACACTCCGTCTCTCGCAATCGGGGCACGGCCATGTAGACGTTCGTTCCCTGTCGCAGGGCGGCCCGGCGGACCGGAAGCTGTGGCGAGTCGGGATTCGACTTGATCGCGTCGGCGTCCTGGAAAATGTCCGTCTCGGCGAGTCGACCGGCCGCCTCCCGTGCGCCCGCAAAATTGGGAATTCGACCGTGTGGCGGATATGGAAACCGGGCTTCGCCCCGTTCCTCCAGTTCGTCCCAGATCCGTTCCCGAAGCGCCCCTTTCGTCATCATTCGATCACCGTCGACAGGTCACGAAAGCGACACGGCCGGCCCGACAGTCATTCGCACGAATTCGATCTGTTCGGGACCGTAGTAGTAGGTCAAAAGCACGTACGTGACGATTCCCAGAACTAGGCTCACGATCCAAGCCGAGACGGCAATCCGACCGACGGTGGCGTGAGGGGTCGATCGCAGTTCCGACGGGGTATGCGTGAGTCCGAGGGTAATCGCATACAGGACGAGGGGGACGGAAACGATCGACAGGATGATGTGGATGGCTAACATTCCGAGGTAAGCACTCCGCAAGGGTGCGCCGGCGAGGATGTCCTTTCGTCCCCCACCGCCCGTCTTCAACAGGTAGAGGACGAGGAAGACGAGGATGAGGATGAATCCGAGGATCATCGCTGCGCGATGCTTCCGGACCTGGTCGGTCCTGATCCAGTACCACCCCAGCGAGAGACTGACGATGGTGAGGCTGTTGACCAGGGCAATGCCGTGCGAAAGCAGGTCAACAGTACGTTCGGAAATCGTCGGATAGATCGGGAGCCCGACGTAGAGGGTCCCGATAACGACGACGTATCCGACCAAGGTGAGGACGAGGGCGAGCAGGCGTGGATGGTCGCGGGCGAACGCCGGTCCGCGGACAGTCGACATATTCGTGCCTACGGCCCCAACTGTAAGGCCGTGTCGCTTCGTTCTGCGTCACCGCACACTCGTCCCCTCTCGCGGTTGCCCGCCCATTGCGTCCGAACCGACGCTTATAGGCTGTCCGACGTCGACAACTCGCACGGTCGTGGACGTTCTGTACTACCTCGAGATGGCCGATCGACTCGACCGTAGCGGTATCGCCACCGCGACGCGTCACCATCGCGCTGCGATAGCCGAAACCGATCTTTCAGTGTCAACCTCGCCGTGGAACGGCGAGTCCCTACCGGACGGGCTATGGAATCGACTCCGGGGCGAACCGCTTTTCGCAGACGTCGATCTCGTTCATTGTGCCCTCTTCGGTCCGGGCTCAATGTTGGTGGCGCGACACGCCCGCCGAAATGGGGTGCCCCTCGTCCTCCACGCCCACGTTACTCGCGAGGACTTCGCCGGCAGTTTTCGTGGCTCGGAGGCCGTCGCACCCGCGCTCGGACGGTATCTTCGATGGTTCTACTCGCAAGCGGACGTGGTCTGCTGTCCGAGTCGATACACGCGCACAGTTCTCGAGTCCTATCCCATCGACTCACCGATCAGGGTCGTTACAAACGGGATCGATCTGGACCGTCTCGAGGGGTTCGAATCGCTCCGCGACGAATACCGTGCCCGGTACGACCTAGATGGTCCAGTCGTCTTTACCGTCGGCAACGTCTTCGAACGGAAGGGTCTCTCGACATTCGATACCCTCGCCCGTACCTCCGAGCTCGAGTTCGTCTGGTTCGGTCCCTACGACACCGGCCCACTGGCTTCGTCGACGGTTCGCCGGCTGGTCTCCGATCCACCGAACAATCTCACTTTCACGGGCTGGATCGACGACGTTCGTGGAGCCTATGCCGCGGGCGATATCTGTTGCGTTCCGACCTACGTCGAAAACCAGGGCATTTCGGTCCTCGAAGCGATGGCCTGCGGCAAACCGGTCGTGCTTCGGGACATCCCGGTTTTCGATGAGTTTTACACCGACGGCGTGGATTGCCTGAAGTGTTCGACGACGGCGGAATTTCGCGAGGCTATTGACCGACTAGCTGCGGATCCGGAACTCCGGGATCGACTGGGTGCGGCCGCTCGGGAAACCGCATTCGAACACGGTCTCGATCGGGTTGCGACCGAACTCGAAGACGCCTATCGGCACGCCCGGGACGTCGCCGGAACCGATCGAGGATGACACTTCCGATTGGGTAGGGTCGGGCCATCCCGGAACCCACATCGATTAGACCCCAGTGGTCGAACCGTCGGTCATGCAGACCGTCGCAGCGTTTACCGACACCTATCTGCAGACGGTCAATGGTGTTTCCTACACCGTCCAGACCTGGCGTGATCGATGGATCGACCGCGGTGGAATGATGTCGATCGTCTATCCACAAAGCGAGCGGTTGGAGGCGAGCGTGGACGAGCACCCAGTGTCGAGTATCTCGTTTCCGTTCTATCCGGGCTTTCGCCTCGCCGTCCCGAGACTCCCACCGACGCTCGAACGGACTGATTTTGACATCGTACACGCCCACACGCCGTTCGCACTCGGTCTCGCAGCTCGGCGGTTCGCCGACCGTCGTAACCGCCCATTCGTCGCTTCCTATCACACTCCAACCCGCGAGTATGCAACGTATTTGAGCGAGGCATTCTCGAGCGCCATCGCTCACGCGGCCGATCGATACGAGCAGTGGTTCTACAGTGGGGCGGACGCCGTGATCGTCCCCTCTGAGAGTGCGAGGACCCAACTGTCGATTCGCGACACGCCGACGTACGTCATCTCGAATGGGGTCGATCTCGAAGTGTTCGCCCCACCCGACGAGTCGACCCTGTCGGCGTTCCGGGATCGACACGGGATTCCGGACGGTCCGCTGGTGGGATACACTGGTAGACACGGTCACGAGAAACAACTCGGGGAACTGCTGTCAGCGACAGTCGGTCTCGATGCGACACTGCTCCTTGCCGGTGACGGGCCTGCTCGTCCCGAACTCGAGCGTCGGGCGGCGGCCCGTGAGGACGTCATATTCCTGGGATTTCTCGATCGGGCCGAACTTCCCGCGTTTTATACGATCCTCGACGTCTTCGGGTTCCCGAGCCCGGTCGAGACCCAGGGACTCGTCGCCCTCGAATCGATGGCCTGTGGGACGCCAGTTGTCGGCGTGGACGCGGGGGCCCTCTCCGAAACGATCGTTGACGACGAAACCGGGCTTCTCTACGAAAGAGGGGCTGTCGACCAGTTCCGCGCGAAGATTCGCCGGACGATTGCGGACGGCGACACACTTTCGGAAGCATGTCTCCGACGACGTCCCTCGCTCGACGTCGAGCGGTCGATCGACGCACTGGCGGACGTGTACAGACGTGTCAGCACCGACGGTCGCAGATCCGGTCGATGATGTCGCCACTCGAGAGCAGTTCCGTGTCGTAATCCGGCGTCCGTCCCGACGCGCGTTCAATCTCGCAGTCGATGCCCTCGTGTTCCAGTGCTGACGCGAGCTTCGACTCGTCGTGGTGTTGGTCATGTCCCAAAACGATGAGGTCCGGATCGATGTCGTGTATCGGAACGAAGATGTCCTCGTCGTCGCCGACGTGCGCGTGATCGACCGGGGTGAGTGCCGCGACAACGTCGCGGCGCTGGCGGGCGTCGAGTATCGGTTGCTCCTTGTGGGTGACGTTCGAACGCCTGGCGACAATAACGTGGAGTTCGTCACCCATTTCGGCGGCGGCTTCGAGATAGTGAAGGTGGCCGGGATGGAGAATGTCGAAGGTACCCTGTGCCACGACGCGCATCATCGTAACTCCTGGTCTATGTCGGCCTGTGTAAAATCGAAGAACTGGTCGTCCGGAACGTCAACGCTGAGAACGTCGAGGTGCATGGGGTCGCCGTTACGGTCGAAGGCTCGCCAGTCGCCGAGCCCGTACGGCGCTCCGATGATAATGTGAACCTGGCCTCTGCCAAAGCTCGCCAGGTCCGCGTCGCTGGGACGGAGCACCCCGTTTGGGTGTGAGTGCACCGAGCCGACGCTTTGGAGGTCGTTCGGCATGTAGCTCGGTTTGAACTCCGCGCTCGTGGGATTCGTCTTCGTTCCCGGCGCGAGGAGGACGTCCGTGATGACGGTCCCCTCCCTGTCGAGCCCGAGCTTCGAGGCATCCTGGCCGCGAAGTAGCCCCATATATTCGTTTGGGTGGGAGGCTTCGGAGGCCTCTCGAGCGAAGGTAATGGCACCGGCAGCGATGCCGAGAATTTCGCTCGACCGGAACAGCGACCCGAGCAGACCCATACGAAACGGGAAGAACGGACACAAACTAAGCCTTCCGGACTGCCGACTGGCCTTCGTATCGTCCATGATGGCGGTGTCCGTCGTCGCGGCCGTCAGTAGAACTCCCTGACCAGATCCATCGCGTCCTCGGGGGCGCCGTCGGGGATGTCGTTCATCGGCTCTTCGATTCCCTGCCGAGTTTCGTACCCGACGCTCGAGTCGTCCTGGTAGATGACGCCCTGGTACTCCCGTTCACGATCCAGGATGACGTCCCTGGCCGCATCGTAGTCGCTCCGGTCGTGGTCGATCGACTCGACGTCAATAATCGAATCCCGGAAGTAATCGTAGGTATCGACGTCGTTGAAGGTGACGCACGGCGAGTACACGTTGACGAACCCGAAGCCGTCGTGCTCTATCGCCTCCTGGACGATTTCGGCGTGGCGCTTTGAGTCCGAGCTAAATGACTGGGCGATGAACGTCCCGCCAGCGGCGAACGCGAGCGCGAGCGGATTCACTGGCTGCTGGTTCGTCCCGCTCGGAGAGGTGGAGGTCTCGAAGTCTTCGCGCGAGGTGGGCGAGAACTGCCCCTTCGTCAGCCCATAGATGCGGTTATCCATGACGACGTACGTCATGTCAACGTTTCGACGGACCGCGTGGACGAAGTGCCCCGCACCGATCGAATAACCGTCACCGTCGCCGCCCGCGACCATAACCTCGAGCTCGGGGTTGGCCATTTTCACGCCGGTGCCCACGGGCAGGGCCCGTCCGTGGACGCCGTGTAACGCGTAGCTGTGCATGTACGTCCCGATCTTCCCCGAGCACCCGATCCCGGCCACGATGAAGGTGTCGTCGGGGTGGTTTCCGGTTTCCGCGAGGGCTTTCATCATACCGTTCATCGTCCCGAAGTCACCGCACCCGGGACACCAGGTCGGCTGTTTGTCGGATTTGAAATCCGTGAATCGAACGTCTGAGCTCATGTTATGCCTCGACCTCCGTGGGTTCGTCGAGCGCCGCACGCACTTCCTCGGCGAGTTCGTCCGCCTTGAAACGGACTCCGTTGTACTTGTTGATGCGCTGGACTCGCGTGAGTGTATCGTGTTCGATCAAATCGGCGAACTGACCGGTAGAGTTACACTCGATGACGAGTACGTCGTCTGCGGCCTTTACCTCTTCCGTGAGATCTGGTCGGGGGAAGATGTAGGGGACGGACAGAAACCTGATCGAAATCCCATCCGCCTCAAGGAATTCCATCGCCTCCCGCATCGCGCCCTCGTTCGAGCCCCACGATATGGCGAGCGCGTCGGCATCCGAGTTCCCGAACTCGCGATACGTCCACTCCTCGCGCTCCTCGGCGACTTCGACCTTCCTCGCCCGCTTGTCGACCTGCTGGATGCGCATGTCCGTGTCCTCTGTCCGCCGGCCGAGTTCGTCGTGTTCCAGCCCGGTCGACATGTGGGCGCCACCTTTCGTTCCCGGGAATGCCCGGGGGCTGATGCCGTCGTCGGTGAGGGCGTGTGGCTTGAACTGTCCGGCCTCGTTAGTCCACTCTGCGATGTCGTCATCGTCGACCACTTTCCCCCGGTCGATTTCGACGGCATCCATGTCGAACTCCTCCGGTGGGTAGGTCTGTTCGGTGACGGCGAGCGCCAGGTCGGCCGTGATGTACACCGGCATCTGGTATTTTTCGGCCAGGTTGAACGCCTCAATGGTCTTGTGGAACCCTTCTGCAACCGTCGTCGCCGACAGCACGAACCGGGGGATTTCCCCGTGTCCGCCGTAGAGCATGGCATTCAGGTCGCCCTGCTCCTGCTTCGTCGGCATCCCGGTCGAGGGCCCAGAGCGCATAACGTTACAGATGACGAGCGGTGTCTCGGAGGTGGCGACCAGGCCGAACGTCTCCGTCATGAGGTCGATCCCCGGTCCGGACGTTGCCGTCATCGACCGCGCACCGGCGCGTGCCGCCCCGAGCGCCATGTTGATGGCAGAGAGTTCGTCTTCGGCCTGGACGACCGTCCCGCCGTAGCGGTCGATGCGACCGGTGAGGTACTCCATTACGTTTGTCGCAGGCGTGATCGGATAGCCGGCGTAAAATCGACACCCGGCGGCGAGCGCTCCCATCCCGATCGCCTCGTCACCGTTCAACAGCACGTAGTCGTTGTCCGTCGTCTCCATGTCGTAGTCCACGTCGAGATCGAATTCGTCGCGAACGTACTCCGCGCCGATCATGGCGGCTTTCTCGTTGTTTTTGATGATCGCCTCGCCCTTGTCGCCGAATTGCTTTTCGAGGGCTTCGTGAAGGTTTTCGATGTCGAAGTTCGTGACCGCACACGCCGCCCCCAGCGCGACGATGTTGCGCATGATCGCGCCACCGGCGTCCTCGGCGAGCCGTTTCAACGGCACGTCCAGCCCGGTCATCTCGTAAGGCGCCTCGAAGTCTTTCATCATCGTGCGCTCGCCGTCGAAGATGATGATCGAATCCTCGTGGAGTTCGTCCATGTTCTCCTCGACGGTGCGCTCCGTGAGCGCGATGAGGATATCGAGCCTGTCGACGACACTCTCGACTCGGTCCACTGCAGTCCGCACCTTGTATGCAGTGTAACCGCCCCGGATTCGGGACGCGAAGTCTTTCGACGTAAAGACGTGCCGTCCCGCGCGGGAGAGTGCCTGGGCGAAGATCTTGCCGGTGGAGTCGATTCCGTCGCCGGCCTCCCCGCCGATGGCCCAGTTAAGGTCCTCTGGCATACTACCTGGGAAATTCTTATCCGTGGACGTTAAGCCTTCGGAATGTGGTGATGTAGTCCATTTTCGTGCCACACAAACACACGACCTACCGAGTTCCATGGCGTGGTGGTTGGAGGTCGGCACCACGGTCTCCGGGGTGTGGTGACAGACGGTTCGGGACCGATCCGGGACTGGTGGCGATGTGGTCCTGACGAGCGACCTGAGCGACGGAGTCGGATGCGGAACGGGTCGTGTGGGAAGATTCACCTATCCCGGGTCCGAGTACTATCGCATGGATGACAACACACCGGTCGTGGTCGAAGCGATCAGGACACCCCAGGGGAAAGAGGGTGGCATCTTTGCGGACGTCGCGAGCGAGAATCTGGCAATTCCGCTCGTAAACGAGATACTCGATCGAACGGGACTCGACGGAAGTCAGGTGGACGACTCGATGTGGGGATGTGCGCGTCCGGTCGGGAGCCAGGCCGCAAACATCGCTCGGGCGATCTCCCTGCTTTCGGACCTGGGCGAGGACGTTCCGGCCACCACGATAAACCGACAGTGTGGTTCTTCCGCCCAGGCACTCATCAGCGCGAGCGACAGCATCCGGGCCGGTCAGCGAGACGTGGTTTTCGCCGGCGGCGTCGAGAACATGACGCGGGTCGACATCCCCTCGATCACGCGCTATGAGGGCATCACGGACCTGTACGATCCGGACGACCTCCCCATGGGCCAGACCGCAGAACGCGTCGCGAGCGAGTACGACGTGGGCCGCGAACGACAGGACGCCTATGCCGCCCGGAGCCAACAGCGAGCTGTCAAAGCTACCAATGAGGGGGCCTTCGACGACGAGATCCTCCCGATCGACACCGACGATGGCGTCGTCGACACTGACGAGGGACTGCGCCCCGGCACCACCAAAGAAAAGATAGGCGAGCTCCCGCCCGTATTCAAAGAAGACGGCACGGTCACGGCCGCGAACGCGTCTCAGATCAGCGACGGCGCCTCGGCTGTCTTGCTCACGTCGCTTGGCTTCGCGAACGATCACGGGCTTGACGTGCTTGCCGAAGTCGGCGGACACAACGTGGCCGGCGTGGACCCTCGGATTATGGGAATCGGACCGATCCCGACGGTTCAGGGACTCTGGGAGCGAAACGGGCGCGGCCCGGACGACTACGACCTCGTTGAGTTAAACGAGGCGTTCGCGAGTCAGACACTGGCCTGTCAAGACGAACTCGGCTTCGACGACGATGTCTTCAATGTCAACGGTGGGGCGATCGCGTTGGGCCACCCCGTCGGGGCCTCCGGTGCGCGGTTGCCGGTTACGCTGATTCACGAACTCGGGCGCCGGGGCGGTGGACTCGGGCTGACGACGCTGTGCATCGGTTACGGACAGGGCATCGCGACGGAATTCACCGTCCACTGAGGTCGACGCACCGGGCAACCGACACCCACAAAGTCGCGGCGTCCCGAGACGCCGCATGAACCCGCTCTCGCGGTACGAGGACGTCGTAGACGATGCCGAGGCGTTCTATGCCGCCTGCGAGCGATCGCTGTCGTCGGTGGTTCGGGTCAACCGCATCAAGGCCACCCCCGAGCGCGTTCGCCAGGCCTTCGACGAGGCCGACGTCTCCTACGAGCGAGCAGACTGGCACGACGGGCTGTTCCGACTGGGCGAGGAGGTCGCACCCGGAAATACCTGGCCGTACGTCCACGGCTGGGTCCATGGCCAGGAGGAGGTGTCGGCAGTTCCACCGGTTGTCCTCGATCCACAACCCGGCGAACGCGTCTTTGACGCGTGCAGCGCTCCCGGGAGCAAAACAACCCAGCTTGCGTCCATGATGGACGATCACGGCGTGCTCGTCGGCAATGACAATAATCTTGGCCGCCTGTCTGCGCTACGCTCCAACGCGGAACGCTGCGGCGTCACGAATCTGGTGGTGACGCGATCGGATGCCCGGAATTTTTCGCTCAAACCGTTCGACGGGGAGCTGTTCGATCGCGCCCTCGCCGACGTTCCCTGTTCCTGCGAGGGGACGATCCGGAAGAATCCCGACGTGCTCGACGAGTGGTCGAGCAGTCGGATCGAGGGGCTCTCCGAGGTCCAGGGTGGCATCCTGAAACGCGCTATCGAGATGACCAAACCCGGTGGAACCGTGGTCTACTCGACCTGCACCTTCGCCCCCGAGGAGAACGAGGCCGTCCTCCAGTCAGTCCTCGAATCCCACGAGTGCCTGTTGGTTCCATACGATCTCGACCTCACCGCCGAACCGGGGCTCACCGAGTGGCAGGACGAAATTTTCGACGAGTCGATGCGGCACGCCAAACGGATCTATCCGCACCATAACGACACGGGTGGATTCTTCTGTGCGAAACTGGAGGTGGGCGCGTGAGCCGCGACGGAGATGAAACCCAGTCGATGGATGCCGACGAAGCGCCCACCAACGTCGGTTACCGGTTCGATCGCCTCCCTGCGACGGCCGACGACCGTCTCGTCGAGGGTCGTGCCTCGCGTCGGGAGGTAATTGAGTGGTGGGTCGACCGTTTCGGGCTCGATCCGGCAACCTTCGACGGGTACACCTTCTGGGAGCGCGGTGCGGGCAAGATCTGGATTTTCGCCGCCGATGTCGAGTCGCCAATCGAAGTCGAGGGTCTGGGAATGACCTTTCTCCGGACGAGACAGGAACACTGGAAGCCCACGACAGACGCCGTCCAGCGGTTCGGACGGGGAGCGACGCGGAACGTAATCGGCCTCGATAGGTCCGCGGCCCAACGATTCGTGCGGGGCGAGGATCAGGAACTCTCGTGGGACGGCGACTGGGGATATCTGCTCGTGGCCCACGAGATAGCGGGCGACGTCGAACCCATCGGTGTCGGTCTCTACGTCCATGACGAACTGCGTTCACAGATTCCCAAGGGACGCCGGCGTGACCTGTGAGGGAACGTGGGGTCGGCACTACCGGAATTTGCAACGCGGGTCACTACCGGATACGAGTCGTTGGGGAACGCAAAAGGAAAGTTAAACCGCCGTCGTCTCATAGCCGGGTTCATGCGACTTGATCGTCGAACGCTGCTTCGATCGATCGGTGCGGCTGGCGTCGTCGGAACGGCCGGCTGTCTTGGCGGCGAAACCGTCACCATCGACGCCGACGAGCCGCCGCCAGATACCCCAATTTCGACCGTCTCGATACCGGAGGCTCCCGGGGAGTACGACTACGAGACGATGGGGTCGGGCAACGACCCGACGGCGATCTACTTTGCGAGCTGGAAGTGTCCATCGTGTGCGGCCTTTAGCGAAGATCTCTTCGAAGACATCGTCGAGGAATTCGTTGCCCCTGGCGACCTGACGGTCGTCCACCGGGGTCTCGGGTACGGGACGAATGGCGACCCGTTCCTGGGCGACGACGCCCCACGAATCTCCCGGGCAGGCCTCGCCCTCTGGGAACTCGAGCCCGAGTCGTTCTGGCCCTACTACAAACTCGTGATGGCGAACCAGCCCCCGTCGGACGAGGCGTGGGGCACGACCGACACGCTCGTCTCGCTGGCCGACGCCGTCGGCGTCGAGCAACTCGACGCCTTCCGCGACGCGATCGGCGACGAGACCTACGAACGGGCGCTTGAGGAGACGGCAGAGGCGGCCGCCAGGCACCAGGTTGGCGGGACGCCATGGATGGTCGTCGGCGATCAATCCTTTTCGCCGCTCGAGGATCCCGACGCGACGATGTCGATTCTCGAGGACGCGATCGAGTAGGGGGGCAGGCCACCTCGGCTCGCGTTTGGTATCGGGTCAACATGATACAGCATTGAACTCCACTGTGGGTAGCGTTGCAGCGATACCGGGTGATACGGTCGGCTCCGAGACCGCTCAGTCGTCGACGTCCGCATCCGCGGGATCGACGACCTCACCCGTTTCCGGGTAGACTCCGATCTGGTCACACCGATCGGCGAGAGGACAGGCGTCCGGGTCCTCGATACAGGCAGGCTCCCGCGCCGAACAGTACTCGCGGCCGAACTGGATCATCGCGGTATGCCCGAACCCACAGGTTTCCCGCGGGACGGTGCGTTCGAGGTGTGTCCTCACTGCTTCGTGGTCTGCCCCAGGCGGTGCGAGCCCCATCCGTCGGGCGATCCGGTGGACGTGTGTGTCGACCGGGAAGACCCCATTTCGACCACCGGCGAACAGGAGAACGCAGTCAGCCGTCTTCGGGCCGACGCCTTTCATCTCGAGCAGCGTCTCGCGGACCGTGTCGGCGGATGCCTCCGCGACGAATCGATCGAATTCGGCGGCACTCCCGTACTCCTCGATAATTCGATCTGCCAGCCGGATCAGTGTCTTCGATTTCTGGTTGTACAATCCTGCCGACGAGATGGTTTCAGCGAGGGTTTCCCGCGACGCCGTCGCCAGTGCCTCCGCGAGGTCAGTCTCGTGGTTCTCTTGATCTTCGTGGTTCTCTGGATCCGGCTTTTCATCCGCGCGTACGTACCGCTCCAGGAGGGCGTCGTAGGCGGGTTGGCTCGCCACGTCGGAGGTGTTCTGCGAGAGGATCGTCCGGACGAGACATTCGAAGGCGTCCTGTCCGCCGTAGGCTTTTTTCCAGTATAGCTCCCCGAGGCGGTCGACGACGGCTGCGGCCCGGGTTGGTGCGTCGTGGGGATCGAAATCCATCTCGATGCCGCCACCGGTGGCACCGCCCGAGATGTTTTCGGCGGGCTCGTCCATCTTGGTCTGTGGATTCGGTTCGACGGACAAATACGCTCGGAAACCACCCTCAGGTAGCGGTCCTCACGTCACGGGTCGACTTCGAGGACACACTCGAGGTGTGCCCCCCCGGCGATCGCGGCGACGAGTTCCCGATCGAGGTCGATAGCAGCAGCGTCGGCGTCGACCATGACGGTCCGGTCGTCAACGTACTCGCTGGTGCGACCCACGAGACTCCGGTCGCTCTCGAAGGTAAGATCGGGGTGGCCGTGACCGGTAACGAGGGTTTCGTGGTCGTCGGTCCGTAACGTTGCGGTGATTGTGGCGTGTTCGTCCCGACAGGCCTCGACGAACGCGGGATCGAACGACGACGGGGTGCGGTCCGCCTCGATCCCGACGATGCAGTCGCCAGCCGGAGTCAACCAGTCGTCGCTTGTGAGTTCGAACGTGCTCTCGTGTTCTGCCGAAACGTGTTCGTGTCCGACGGCGTGGACGACCTCTTCCATCGAGTGGGCCAACGCGATGATCACACATGCATACTCCGAAACGAGCCGACAGACGAGGCCTCGAGCGGTGATGTCAGCAACGACCCCGTAAATGGCTTGTTCATTTAAATACTACCCTGGGTGGTCCGTGGGAACGCTTAACGCGATTCTCGACCGCCGTGCGGCTCGTTTTCACGGGGCGCACCCGGACACAATATTTAAATATCCGAACGTGGTATCTTTTGCTACCAGAACGTCTCCGGCGTTCGACAGAACCGACAGCCGACCAGAATGACAGGGAATCTTGCTCGATCGGTGGCTGAATCATTTTTAGCGCGTGCTGTCGGACGCCGGTGCGGTAATGGGATAGAACGGTAACCATGGCAGAGTCAATCGACGAACCGAAGAACGTAGAACTGACCGAAGACGATCTCGAGAACGAATCCAAAGGCCAGCTTATCAAGCTTGCCGGACAACTCCGGGATCGACGTAACGAACTGAACCAGATGGCCTCAGAGCGCGCATCGAAGCGCGACGAGTTCAACGCGAAGACACGCGAGAAAGTCGACGAGGCACAGGAACATCGCGAAAAACGTGACGAACTCAACGAACAGGTTCAAGAGCACAAAGAACTGCGAAACGAACTCAACGCGAAGGCGAACGAACTCTTCGACAAGGTCGATAGCCTCAAAGAGGAGATGGAGCTCGACGAGGGGAAGAACGTCGACCAGTTGAAAGAGGAAATCGAACAGCTAGAGTTCAAACAGCAGACTGAAGTGCTCGATTCGGGTGACGAACGCGACCTGATCGAGAAGATTGAAGAGAAACGCGAGAATCTCAGGGAGCGCCGCCAGAAGCTGGACCAGAGCGACGACCTCGAGGAACTCAAAGCGGAGGCTCAGGAGGTTCGGGCAGAGGCCTCGAAGCACCACCAGAAGGTCACCGAGCTCGCCGACCAGGCCCAGGAGCATCACAACAATATGATCGAGGCCTACCGCGAGGCCGACGATATCCGCGACGAGGCCGACGACTGGCACGACAAGTTCGTCGAGGCCCAGGAGGCCGCCGACCGCCACCACGAAGACTTCGTTCGCGTCCAGAAGCGACTCCGCGAACTCGACAAGAAAGAAGAGGAGCAACGCGAGGACCAGCGCGCAGAAAAGCGCGAGGCCGCAAAGGAAGAGGCCGAAGAAATCTACCAGAAGTTCAAAGATGGCGAGACGCTGGACACCGAAGACCTGATGAAGCTCCAGAAGACGGGACTACTCTAACGTCGCGACATCCGATTACCGCATTCGACAGGCTTCTCCCCAAGAACAGTGGCAACGATCGTAACCGATCCTATCGGTATATCCCGAGCTTCGTACAACGTCGCAAACGCGATCAGTCGTCCGCCGCCGCGTTCGGAGCGTCCGACCCCGTCGTCGCGTCCGTTTCGATGCTCGGCGGGTAGAGCCCGCGTTCGAGAACGAGATCCGACAGCGGTCGGGCCATACACGTCAACGCGTACTCGTTTCGTTCCTCGTCCGTGAGAGCGCGAGCAGCGGGCTGGGTGACCTCCCCATCGACGATCTTCGCAGAACACGCAAGGCACATGCCCACCCGACAGGAGTATTCCTGGCCGATCCCCTCCTCGAGGCATCGGCTGAGGATGGTCTCCTTCTCGGAGACAGTGATCTCCTCGCCCGTCCCGACGAATTCGACGGTGTACTCGGTCATACCCTCGATTGGGCCAACCCGGACAAAACTCTTTCTCGAAGCCGAAACGTCACTGGGTCGAGATCTGTCGCGGTGGACAGAAGACAGTTACCGCAAGCATGTTAACCACCGGTATGGCACTCGACCTCGACCGCGTCACTATCCTGTACATGGTAGGTATCCTCCTCGGTGTCGCGGCGACGATTTACTTCGGGTTCCAGCTGCTCGAGGATCTCTCGCCGGTGACGACGGCCGTCCTCCTGCTGTTGGGGTTCGTCGCGTTACTTCTGTTGGCCGTCGCCGTCGAGACCGATCGTCTGGATCTCGTGCTGTACGCTCTGTCGGCGGGGTTCTACCTTGTCTTCGTCGCATACCTGCTCTCGACGTTCGACGTCGGTTCGGCAGGGACGTTCCTACTTTTGGCCGGCTCTTCGTTGTTGTTCATCGGGCTCGGGTTCCTCGCAAGCCGGGGTCGGCTCGCGCTCACTGGTCGGCAGGTGCGAATCGGGATCCTCCTCGTGCTCCTCCTCGGAATCGGGCTGGTCGGGTTCGATCTGATCGGTGCGCAACCCACCGAATCGACCGAATTCGACGACGAAATCGAGATTCCACCGTTCCGCGAGTCGGTTACTATCGGCACAGTGACCGTCGAGAACAAGTTCGTTCTCCCTCGAGAAATCGAACCCACCAGGTACTTCGCTTGCACCTACACGCCGGAACGCGACGTTCAGTCACTCCTGTATCGACCATCGATTCGCAACGAACTTTTCGGCGGGGGCGACGCGAAACAGTACGACCTCGTCCTCTCTGGTCACGTCTTTTACGAGGAGGATGACCGCCGCGAAGGGATTCGTGACATAGACACGATTCCGGTCGAACAGGCCGAAACCTGTCCCGAATCCGTCGACTCGCCGCGAGTCGTGGTGGTTTCCGACCTGCCCGAACCGCCACGGTAACCGTTCGATATCTGCGACGGGACTTGCTGGGTTCTATGTCGCGCTCCAGGAGTGCGGAGAACGGACCGATCCTGGCTACGACGCTTCAACGGTGGGGGAGTGGAGGAGAGGCGGACGTATCGATCCCCCCGTCACGTTATTCGTCAGACTTCGCACCGGGATTCGTCACCGCACCGTTTGCCGCCGACCCGAAGGCCATCCCGTACTTTGCGAGTACCCCGGTGGAGTACTGGGGCTCGGGCTGGTCGCGGTCTGCGAGTCGTGATTCGATTTCGTCGTCAGAGAGATCGACTTCGATCGATCGGTTCGCGATGTCGATGGTGATCGGATCGCCGTCCTCCAGGGCGGCAATCGGCCCGCCGTCGAAGGCTTCCGGTGCGACGTGGCCGATCATCGGCCCCCGCGTCGCCCCCGAGAATCGACCGTCGGTGAGCATCGCGACGTCGTCTTCGTGACCCGCGCCGACGACGGCCGCGGTGACGCCCAGCATCTCTCGCATTCCCGGACCGCCGCGGGGCCCCTCGTTGCGGATGATAATGACGTCACCGGACTCAATGTGACCGTCCTGGACGTAGGCCATCGCGTCCTCTTCGGTCCCGAAGACCCTCGCGGGACCCTCGTGGTGGAAGTTGTCCTCCGCGGTGACCTTCAGGACCGCGCCGTCCGGCGCGACGTTACCGGTGAGGATTTTGATCGCGCCCTCCTTGTGAATCGGTTCGTCGACTGGATAGAAGAAATCCGCGTCGATGTCCTCGTCTCGTGGTAGTTCACCCGCCTCCTCGAGTGCCGTGAGTTCTTCCGCGATGGTCCGTCCTGTGACCGTCATTGCGTCCCCGTGGAGGTATCCGCCGTCGAGCAACCGTCGCACGACGACCGGCACGCCGCCGATGTCGTCGAGGTCCTTCATGACCCGGGTGCCACCGGGCTGGAGGTTCACGATCTTCGGCGTTCGGCTCGAGATTTCGTCGAAATCGGTAATATCGAGTTCGATGTCAGCCTCCGCGGCCAGGGCGAGCAAGTGGAGCACGCCATTCGTGGAGCCACCCATCGCGACCTGGACGGCGATGGCGTTTTCGAATGACTTTCGTGAGAGGATATCGCTCGGGGTACGGTCGTTTTCGACGCAATCGAGAGCGAGTTTGCCGGCGCGTTCTGCGACCTCGTAGCGTTCGTCCGATTCGGCGAGCGGGCTCGCGGATCCGAGCGGGGCCATCCCGAGTGCCTCGCTAATCGAGGCCATCGTGTTGGCCGTAAACATGCCGCCACAGGACCCGGCACCCGGACATGCGTGTCGTTCCATCTCTTCGAGTTCGTCTTCGGACATTTCGCCGCTCGAAACCGCACCGACGCCCTCGAAGACGTTCTGGACCGTGATTTCGCGGCCCTCGTGTTCGCCCGGCATGATCGAACCACCGTAAAGGAACACGCTCGGAAGGTCGGTCCGAATTGAGGCCATCATCATCCCGGGGAGGTTCTTGTCGCAACCGGCGACGGTGACGAGCGCGTCCATCCGCTCGCCGAAGGCGACGAGTTCGACGCTGTCCGCGATGACCTCGCGACTGATGAGCGAGGCCTTCATTCCCTCGGTGCCCATCGAGATGGCGTCCGAAATGGTGATGGTCCCGAACTCGATGGCCATCCCGTCTGCCGCATTGACACCGTCGATCGCGCTCAGTGCGACGTCGTCGAGATGCACGTTACAGGGCGTGATATCGGCGGCCGGATTTGCGACACCGATCATCGGCGAGGCGAGGTCCTCGTCGTCGTACCCCATTGCCCGAAACATCGACCGGTGCGGGGCGCGTTCGTATCCCTCGGTCACCTCGGAACTCGGGAGATCCGCCGACTTTCCGCTGTCGGTTTCCCCAGTTCCCGCCTCTTCGTCCCGTTGCGATTGCGGCTCCTGTTTGCTCATGGACCGTGGTTGCCGCGGAACGACTTAACCACTTGTGAATGCGTCCTGCCCGTCGCCTGGGTCCGTCTCCAGCAATAGTAGACTGTCCCATGCACGCGCAAAGCGAAAAACCGGGAGCGTGTCGAACGCGAAGCGAATACTGGCAGCATTTCGAAACCGACATGGTTCAGACCCGGGTATCACTTCCGATGCCATCCGTCCGCGTCTCGGTCGGTTCTCGACTCCACGTGGGTTTTCAGAACCTCTCGCTGTCCCACGAGCGACTCTATGGCGGCGTCGGCGTGGCAATCGAGGACCCGCGAATCGAGCTGACTGCAGCACCCGCCGACGCAGTTACGTGTGACGACGAGACCGTTGCAGCGTTTGCGAGGTCTGTCTGTGACCTCATCGACGTGGATGGAATCGACATCGAGGTCGAGTCGACGCTTCCTCGACACGTTGGCCTCGGGAGTGGAACGCAACTGGCACTGTCGACGCTCGCGGCCATCGGAGAGGCGTACGGAATAGAGCCGCGAATCCGTGATCGGGCCCCTTGGCTCGGACGGGGCGGTCGAAGCGGCGTCGGGGTGGCAACCTTTGAGTCGGGTGGCTTCGTCGTCGATGCCGGCCATCCAACGGAGCGATTCACCACCGAACCGCCGGCGACCGGTGACTGGGACGTTCCCGCCGTCATATCACGCTGTCCCGTCCCTGAGGAATGGCGCTTTTTGGTTGTGACGCCCGACGCCCCGAAGGGACGGAGCGGTCGGCTCGAAGACCGGAGTGTCCGATCGGTAGTCGAGTCCGCTGATCCGATGGTGGCCGACGACCTGGCCATCCTGCTCCTCCGACGACTTCTGCCAGCGTTGGCCACCGGACGGCTCGAACCGTTCGGAGACGCGGTTTCGGAGTTCGGCCGACTCAACGGCGTCTGGTACGCTGACGAGCAGGGAGGGGTCTACAGACCACCTGCCGGAAAAATCCTGGACGCCCTCGCGGACGTGTCGGCGATTACCGGGCTCGGTCAGTCGTCGTGGGGTCCGACGGTGTACGGTATCATCGACGTCGACCGTGCCGGTGAGGCCCGCCGTGGAGCGGCTGATGTGCTTGACGCCGCCGGCCTCGAGGCCATGATCCGTATCGTCGAACCCAGAAATGAGGGCGCGACCGTTCGCCGTCTCTGACTGCAGGGTAGAGAGACGACGAGCTAGTCGCTCGTCGTGGTAGAATAGTCGCGGTACGCTTTAGAAGGAGGCCATCCGTAACGTGTCCATGGAACGCATCCCGTTCGGGATTCGCCGACTCGACAACACGATCGGGGGTGGGGCACCGCCGGGTAGCGTGGTGATGCTTTCGGGAGAGGCCGGTGCCGGCGGTCGGGAGTTCATGTACACGTGTGCCGTGATGAACGCACTCGCAAAGAGCGATCCCGAGCTGTTCGATCTCTACTACGGGACAGAGGACGAACGGAACGTCGACCTCCCCGAGGTTCACTACATCTCGTTTACGGCCGAACAGCGACAGGTCAGACGGGAGATGACGCTCGCGATGGACGACGAGATCGTCGAATCGGCCATCCCGGCGATTTCGTTTCACGATCTCTCGTCAGCGTTCTACCGATTGAGCCCGGTACCCAGGGAGTGGTACGAGACTCGGACCACGAGCCTTCCCGACCTGGGTCAGAATTCGGAACGCTCGGGTGTCGCGGGTGCCCTTGGCGATCGACTCACCAGTTACGCCCCTGGTAACGTCGTCGTGATCGATTCGCTGACCGACCTCGTCACGGCTCCTGACGATCAGCTCGAATGGCACAACATCCCAGTCCTGATGAAGGCCCTCTCCCGGGCGGCGTACGAATGGGGTGGCCTGATTCTCATTCACGTGAACTCCGATGCCCTGGCCGACACCCGATATGGGCAGCTGGTCGATGCGGCAGACGGGACGCTGTTGTTCGAGTGGGAGCGTGGCGGCAGCGCCATCTCTCGTACCATGATTGTCTCGCAGTTCCGCGGAGTCCTCTCGCGCATCGAAGACGAGAACATCGTCCAGTTCGAAACCGAGATCGGCGACGCCGGATTCGACATCAGCGACGTCCGAAAGATTCGGTGACGACCCGCACGGTCCCCAGCGGGACGAAATCCGGTACATGCGGACGGTGGAGAGGCCAATGCTTAACTGTTCGTCGCATTAATGCATTCCTAATGGCTACGGAGTCGGCCGAAGAGCCGGACGTAACGGTCAAACTTCCGGCGTCGCTCGTCGACTGGCTCGATGAGCGGGCGGCCTCCGAGGACGTCGATCGCGACGAACTTCTGGTCCAGCTGCTGTCGGCGTACCGGACGACGGCGACGGCCGATTCCGACATCGAAGGGAGTGGACTCGATATCGCCTTCAGCGAAGCGATCGAATCGGATCTCGAATCGCGGTTCAGGGAACTCGAGTCCCAACTCGACTCCCACGAGGATCTCACGGAACGCATCTCATCACTCGAAACGCAACTCGAGGAGGACGTCGAAGACGTCCGCAGTCGAATATTGCAGCTCCGGGATGCCGTACGAGATCGGGCTCCAGCGGACCACGATCACGACGCGTTCGCGGATATCGAAACGATCGCATCTCAGCTCAAGTCGGTCGAGGGCGACATCGAGCGACTCGACGCAACGGTGGGCGGTCTCGACGACCGGACGACCAATGTCGAGACAACCCTCGAGGAAGCGAGCGAGAAACTCGACCGACTCGCCAGGGTCGTCGTCTCTATCAGATCCCAGGTCGACGACGATAAGTCAGACCGGGACCTGGCGCTGGGTCGCATCAAACGAACCGCGGCGGTCGAGGGCATTACGGTCGCCCGGTGTGACAACTGCGAGGAATCGGTCCCCATCTCGCTGCTCACCGAACCGGTCTGCCCTCATTGCGGGTTCACCGTGACCGACGTCGAACCCGGAAGGTCTTTCTTTGGAAAACCTACGCTATTGGGAACCGACGCTCCGGCGCTCGAGGAGGGAAATGAATGAGTGACGAAAACAACGACGAATCTTCGAGCGACTCGCCGTTCGACGAACTCGACGACGATGCAGGTGCGACAGACGACGATCCTTTCGACGAACTCGACGACGATTCCGGCTACGATGCACTCGATGTCGACGAGGCCGAATTGGATACGGACGCCGACGTCGACGAGTTCGATGACGGCGAACCGGACTCCGGTAACCACGATTCGACGCTAGAAACTGACCTCGCTACCGGTTCTGGGGGGGACCCTCTCTCAGATCGTGACGACGGGAAAGCGGACGACGACATCGATCCCGATGGAACGTCGGACGCCGACGCTGCCGACCTCGGTGCCGACCTGCTCGACGACGGTCCCGAGCCGCCGGACGACATCTTTGTCGAGATGGACGTCGACGAAATCGACGAGGATTCTGTGTGGCAGGACCTGATATCCGAGGACGACGTCGATGACGGCGCGGTAGATGGCCGAACCGACTCCGACGGTCGTACCGGCGCTGGCACCCGGGCCGAAGCGGAGGCAGAAAGTACATTATCCGGTGGGACGGTCCCAGGGGCGACCGAAGGTGACTTCGGTGATGAAATCGTCTCGAAACAGCGCTTTTGCGAGGGGTGTGAATTCTTTTCCCCACCGCCAAACGTGGCGTGTACCAATCCGGGGACGGAGATCGTCGAACTCGTCGACAACGAACATTATCGGGTGTCCGACTGCCCGGTGGTCGAAGAGCGGCGTGACGAGAATGGCCGACTGTTCTCGGATCACTTGTAACCGTACGCTTTTCAGCGTTCGACGACATTGACGAGTATGCAGTTTTGCGACGACTGCGGCTCCCTCATGCACTCCGAGGGGGACGAAATGGTGTGTGTCGAGTGTGGCGCGAGACAACCGAAGGACGAATCGCGGGCCGCAGACTTCGTCACCACCGAGGAACAAACTCACGACGACGTCATCGAGTCGTCACCCGACGCCGATTTCGAGGGCAAGCCGACGGCGACGGACGTGACGTGCGACGAATGCGGACACGACGAGGCGTGGTATACGATCAAGCAGACCGCCTCCGCCGACGAACCTCCGACGAGATTTTTCAAGTGCAAGGAGTGCGGCCACCGTTGGCGTGGCTACAGCTAACGCCCCGTCGTTCTCGGCCGTAGATGGCTATCGAATGTGACCCGAAGCCCCGCTCAGGTAATTATCTCCATCGTGAGCGGGTAATCGTACACCTCGTCGTTGCTGGCTCGAATGATGGCAATGATCACTAGGATCAACCACGCCAGTCCCACGATCGGAAGGAGGACCACTCCGATGGCTACGAAAATGGAGAGCGCCGAGACGATCAACAGGATGCTCCAGGTGATCTGGAAGTTGAGTGCCTGCTTGCCGTTGTCGTCGACGAACTGGCTTTCGTCTTTCTTGATGGCCCACACCAGGAGTGGGCCCAGGATGTTCCCGAAGGGGATGACAAAGCCGACGAACGCAGCCGCGTGCGTGAGTATACCCCACGTTCGATCGTCGCTGCTCACCTCGTAGGGAAGGTCGTCGACGTCCGCTTCTCCATCGTCCGATTCCTCGCCGATTTCGTTCTCTTCGTTCGCGTCGGGGACCATGTCACCCAATTCGCCCTGTTCGTATAAAAAGTCCAGTCCGGTTTTACCGGAACTGTCCGGTGGCGACACCACGGGTACGTCCTCTCTCGCTGTTGTACATTCGTCCGTTTCCCTTCTGTATCCCGGGAACCCGACACGCCTTTGTCCGTCGAACCCCGAACCCGTCCGTGCGTGTCGAGGTATATCCCGCCAGGGAGGTCGTCGTCGATTTCGATCCGGACCTCACGTTTGAGTGCGTCGACGAGTGCACCTGGTGCTGTCACCACGGGGTGTTGCTGTACGAGCCGGATCTGCTGGCACTCGCAGAACGCGAGAGCCTCAGTCGTTCCGTCGAACAGTTCCAGGGTCGAGAATTCGTGAAACGCACCGAGAAACCGGCGGATCACCCCCACACGGATGACGACGGCGCCGCGTGTTACTTCCTCGACGAAAACGGCCTCTGTGAGCTGCACGCCAAATACGACTGGAAACCGAGTCGATGTTCGGTGTTTCCACTGGAGATTTACGTCCACGACGGCGACATCCACGTCCGGGTGCGCGATACGGCATACGAACACTGCGAGGGGTTGGACGTGAGCGAACGTCGGGTGATCGACCACTTGGATGCTTTCCTGCCGGAGCTACTGTGGGAACTCGACGATCCAACGACGAAGGTCGTCCTGTAAGAACTCTCTCGGTACGGTGGTTGGGGATCGGGATTGGTGAGAGGCAAAATAGTGGATTAGCTCGCGAGAAATACGGACAGCTATCGCGTTTTGGGAAGTTTTCGGACCGATCGCTATTGAGGCGTTCTGTCGTGTACGCGCTGGTTCCCGATCGGGGCAATCTGGAGCGCTACCGCATCGTTTCGAGCGATCGAACCGTGTCGGAAATCAACCACGCTGACTCGTTTCCGGACTCTTCGATACTGAGGGCGAAAAACGAATCGCGGCCGTCGTCGACGGTGATTCGGTACGCCCGACTCGTTACCGGTCGCTCGAACCTGTTCTGGGGCACGTACCATAGTATACGGGGTCGGACACGCAAAAGTTAGTTGGTGTGAACCTCGCAAGAAAGGGTCGACCCCACTCTGTGAGTACAGCGCTCAAATCGATCGTCCCACTAGAGGATATTCGCCGCACGCTCTTCGAGCTCGTGTTTCTGCACCTTGGCACCGTGTGGCCCTTCGGTCCGCGGGAACGAGTCCACGATTTCGATGTGTTCAGGTCGTTTGTAATCGGCGACCGTCCCCTTGAGTTCCGCCTCGAGCGTCGCTTCGACCGGGGTCGATCCTCCGGTCGTCGACTCGTCGAGGCGGACGAACGCGACGGGAACCGTCCCGTGTCGGTCATGCGGAGTACCCACGACCTGCGACTGTGCGACGCCGGGGATCGAATCGATTGCCGTCTCGATGTCGCGTGGGGAGACGAGAAATCCCCGAACCCGCAGTGCGTCGTCGATCCGGGCGTGGAACTCGACGTACTCGCCCGCTATCGAACAGAGGTCGCCGGTAAGAAGCCAGCCATCCTCGTCGAGGGTTTCGGCCGTCGCCTCCGGCTTGCCGAGGTAGCCCTCCATCACGTTGTATCCCCTGAGGAGGAGTTCGCCCTTCTCGCCCTCGGGACGCTCTTCACCGGTTTCGGGATCGACGACCTTTGCATCAATTTCCGGCGAAACGAGTGGTCCACCGACACGTGCGCGCTCCTCGAAGGGATCGGACGGTCGGCCAACGAATACCTGGCTGTTGCCCTCCGAGAGACCGTACGGCTGGACGAGGGGGATGTCGACTGTCTTCTCGATTCGTTCGAGTGTATCCCGGTCGTAGTTCATCGTCAGAAAGCAGATCACGCCGCGATCGAGGGACTCGGTCCAGGCCCGGTCACCGGTCTCAAGCATTCGGTCGTACATCACGGCCTGTCCCGGGAAGACGGTTGCACCGTGGGCCGCACAGAGTTCAGCCGTTCGTTCGGCATCGAAGTGACGCTGGCAGACGAGCGTGCCGCCCCTGGCGAGCGTCCCAAGCCAGGTATTGTACCCCCAGACGCCGGGAAACGGCAGGACGCCGACCACGGTGTCCGACGAGTCCACGCCGATGTGAGCGGCCGCATTGGCCGAGTGGTTCAACAGCGAGCGACTGGACTGGAGACACCCTTTGGGATCTCCCGTCGTCCCGCTGGTGTAGAACACCGCCGCGGGTGCGTCCGGATCGGTCGCCCGTGATCCAGTCGGTGCCGCGTGGATGGAATCGATGTGTCGGACCGCCTCGAATCCGTTCGTGTCGTCGACTGCGATCACGTCGGTGAGTGCGAATCCCTCGGGATCGAATGTGTCAGGAGATTTGTTGCGAATCGACGGCACGACGTCGGCGAGCATCGCGAGGTAGTCTGTGTCGAGAAATGACGATTCTGTCACGATCACCCGGCAGTCGGCGTCCGAAAGCATGTACTCGAGTTCGTGGGTCCGATACCGGGTGTTGACCGACACCACTGCAGCGTCGAGATATGATGCGGCCAGTTGCGTTATGATCCACTCCGGGCTATTCGAAAGCCACACGGCGATGGTGTCACCGGTTTCGATGCCGAGGGTTGCGAGCCCGCCAGCAAGCGAACGACTCCGCTCGAGAAGTTCGCCGTAGGTCCAGGTCCCACCATCACCAACCAGGGCGGATTCGTGTCGACGACCCTCGGCAACCGCCTCGATGCCACCGAAGATTGTCTCTTCTGGGAACGGGAGCATGCCGGCGGCTTCGTCGCCCCGACTATAAAGACCCAGGTGCGCGGCCTACGCTTCCACCAGTCGTGCTACAAAATAGGGTCGGTCGGCGAGTCTGCCACGATCGACCCCGTCGGCCGCGGGACGTGGAACCAGGCGGACTGTCGTTCCGATGGAGAGATCCTCGACGTCGGCGTCGATCCGGGTCAGGAGTCTTGGCCCCTCGGCGAGTGTAACGATCCCGAGGACGATCGGCGAATCGAATCCCGGTGCCGTGCGGTGTTGGCGCGTAAATGCGTACAGTTCTCCGGTGGCGTCGCTTTCGGTCCACGTCACAGAATCGGCATGACAACGGGGACAGACGGCGGCAGGCGGGAAGAACGCCTCGTCGCACGTGCCACAGACGGGAACGAGGAATGTCCCCTCGGAGAGCGCCTCCCAGAATGGATCGGTGATGGCGTCCATCGCGGTCACCCCCCACCGCTGAAGACGGTTGCAGTTACGCCGTCGATGTGACCGTGCTCGGCCGTCGTGAGGACGAATTCTGCTCCCTCGACGGCCACCGGGGCGGTGCCCCGGAGCTGTCTGACGGCAGCCACGTAGTTCAACAGGGGCGTGACCATCGCGGGGTGTCCGCGGCCGATGCAGCCGCCGGAGGGGCTTACTGGAATCGATCCGTCGGAAGCGGTCTCGCCGCGAGCGCAGGCGGAGGCGCCCTCGCCCCGGTCGAAGAGGCCGATCTCTTCGGTGAGTATCGCCTCCGTGTGAGGAAACGGCACGTATGGTTCGAGCACGTCGAGATCCTCGACGTCGATGTTGGCGGCATCGAGTGCCGTATCGACAGCGCGTTCGACTGCGGGAAACGACGAGAGCGATCCATCGCGTTCTCCCAGCAGGTGACTGGACGCGTGATGAGAGCCGGCTCCGGCGACGCGAATCCCCCCTTCGGAATCTGGCCTCTCCGCCTCCCTTCGATCGCTCGTTACGACAATGGCGGCCGCCCCATCACATGGGGCTGGGCATTCGAAAAGTCGCAATGGATCCGCGACGAGGCGAGAGTCCAGGACCGCGTCGACGGTCACCGACCCAAAGAGGGCTTCGGGATTCCGTGCGGCGTTTTCGCGGTTTTTGACGACCACCTGGGCGATGTCTTCCCGGTCGACGTCGTGCTCGTAGAGGTACCGTTGCAGACTCATCGCGTACACGCCCGGGATTGTGGGCCCGGCCGGAGCCTGGAACTCCCGGTCGAAAATCGACAGGATGTACTCGAGATACCGGTCCGTCTCGATCCTGGAGCTGCGCTCGACGGCGAGGACGACGGCTGTTTCGACGTGTCCCGCTTCGACGTCCCTGACGGCGGCGTGAAAGGCGTGACCGCCAGAGGTGCCACCAGTATAGACCTCGAGACTTTCGTTCAGATCGAGACCCAGCTGGTGCGTCAGCAGGGTGGAGAAAAATCCCTGGGGCGTCCAGGGTCGCGGTTTTGGCATGTAGATGCCGTCGACTTCGGAGAGCGAACACCCGGCGTCCGCGGTCGCCGAACGCAGCACCTCGACGGCGAGATCCCGTTCGGGAACGTCGTACGTGCCGTTAGGCACCGTCGCAATGCCGGCGACCGTGGCGTCTCGTGTCACAGCGGCTCCTCCCCATCGATGATCCGCATGGTCCGCTCTGCGATCCCCGGTACCCGGGTCTCCATCTTGGGGTAAGACGGGTTGTCGCTGTTGCCCTCGAGATATCGGCGATACATCATCTCGCACGCGCTCGCCATCTTGAACGTCCCGAAGGCCCGATAGAACCGGTCGTGATCGAACGAGACTCCCGTCCGTGCCTCGTAGCGGTCGAGCAGTTCGCGTCGCGTTGGATAGCCGTCGAGTCGCGGGATCTGGGTCGTCATCGAGTCGGTGGGTTCGGGATCGGAGGCTTCCGGCCAGTACACCAGCAGCCACCCGAGGTCCATCGAAGGATCGCCACGGGTGCACATCTCCCAGTCGAAGACGCCCACGATCTCAGGCGGGGTCCCCGGGCCGAACATCACGTTGTCGAGCTTGTAATCGCCGTGGACGAGCGTGTGGTCATAGTCGTCCGGGACGTTCGATTCGAGCCATTTGGCAGCCTCGCCGAGCTTCGGGACCGTACGATCCTCGGCCGTTACCTCGAATGCCCATTGGAGCTGTTGGGTCCAGCGCTCGACTTGCCGTTCGGTGTAACCGTCCGGATGCCCGAGTTCGTCCAGTCCGACTGACGCGGGATCGAGCGTGTGAATCTCTGCGAGGGTGTCGACGAAGCGTTCGGAGAGCTCGCCTCGCTGGTCGGGGGTGGCAAAGCGGTCGGGCTCTTCGTCCCGTATCACGTCGCCATGCAACCGTTCCATCAGGTAGAAGTCCGCGCCGATCACGTCGTGGTCGGTACACCCGGCGACGGTCGTCGGAACGGGGATCGGGGTTTCCTGGAGAGCATCCATCACCCGATACTCCCTGAGCACGTCGTGGGCGGCATCGCCCGTTTCGCCGGCCGGCGGGCGGCGCAACACGAGTTCGCGATCGCCCCACTCCAGGAAGAACGTCTCGTTCGAGTGCCCCGCCTGGTGGTACTCTAGCGTCAGGCTCTCCGCGTCGCCGATCGTCCGGACGAGGTAGTCGGCGAGACTGTCGCGGTCCACCAGTCGCTCTACGTACTCCTGGCCGGTCATCGCCATGCCTCCGCGGGCCTGCCAGTCGGGTACATAATCTCTGATGTGGAGACACGGGCGATAAAGCTTGCCCGCCCCCGGTAGATGTCCACGCGTCGTTCAGCGAACACCGTGGTCGAGGTTTTCGAACAATCGGCCGACGAAGAGGCCGAGACGAGGCGACAGGGTGTCTTCATCGACGGGTTCGGCCGGCTGTGCCTTGAGGGTCTCCGCGAACGATTCCCCGAAGGACATCCCGTGGATGGCGTCGACGACGTCGATGGTCAGCCCCTCGTCAGAGGTATCCAGGCTGGAATACCGTTGCTTCTCGCGCTCTGTGTACTGGATGGTCCAGGCGTGTCCGCCGGTGGTCTCGAGGATCGGTTCGAGGTCGCCGACGGTGATTCGCTCCGACCCGTCGGTCACGTACACCGTTCCCGCTTCGACGTAGGTCTCGTATCGGACCATTCTGCACCCCCCTCGCCATCGTGGCGATCGGTGTCGGTATTGTTCGTCCGAGCATCGTAAATCCTCGGTTCCGTGGGTATCTCTCGTGAAATCTCAGTTCTCTGGGCTTCTCTCGCGTTTCCTTCCACCGTCGGATCGACCCCTGCAGATTCTTTCAGGTGGTCTGGCCTCGGCTTGCGATATAATATATCAGGGCCGGTGGGCTCGCTGCGAGGCGTTCAAACGTCTGTTTGGCCACCACACCGGCCGCTCCTCCATCGTCGCGTAGAATTAATGGCGTCACCGCCAAACCTTGCCGGTATGGACGTCGAAGACGCGATCGAGACGCGAATCGAGATTCGAGAATACACGGATGAACCGGTAGACGACTCAACGAAGCGGGCAATTCTGGATGCCGGTCGACTCGCACCGAGCGGTCGAAATCTCCAGCACTGGCGGTTCGTGCTCGTCGACGAAGAATCGAGACTCGCCGATCTCGCGGCGGCAAGTCCCTCCGGCTCGTGGATCGCAGGGGCCGACTTCGCGGTGGCGATCTGCACCGATTACAAACATGGCGGCATCGACGCGGGACGGGCCGTCACTCACATGCAACTTCTGGCGTGGGAGCGAGGCGTCGGCTCTTGTATCTACACCGTTGATTCTGTCGAGGCCGACGAAGTGCTGGATGTTCCAAATGGGTACGATCTGACCCTGGTGGCGGGTTTCGGCTATCCCACAGCGGACGTGGCGGGTAGAAAAGATCGCGAGCCGCTCTCGTCGGTCGCCTTCCAGGGGGCGTTCGGTTCCGAACTGGAGGTGTGACGCGAGTCGACCCGTCGAACGGTGACGGTTCCGCCGTCATACGCCGGACTTAATACTCGCCTGTGGCAGGATTGGGTATGAGCGGCGAACAGGAACTCGGCATCACCGAGTCGAAGGAGCACAACCCCGGCGAGTGGTACGCGGAGGTTGTCCAGAAGGCCGGCCTGGCCGACTACGCGCCGATGGGGGGATTCATCGTCACACGTCCCCGGGGCTTTGCGCTGTGGGAGCGGCTGCAATCGCACCTTGACGGCTGGTTCAAGGAGACGGGCGTTCAGAACGCCTACTTCCCGATGTTTATCCCCGAATCGTATCTCGAACGTGAGAAGGACATCGTCGAGGGGTTCGATCCCGAAGTTGCTTGGGTCACCCACGGTGGACACGACGAACTCGAAGAGCGTCTCGCCGTTCGCCCGACGAGCGAATCCATCATCACTCCGTACCTCGCGAAATGGATCCGGAGCTACCGGGACCTCCCGATGCGCGTCAACCAGTGGTGTAGCGTGGTGCGCTGGGAGGCCACCGAGACCAAGCCGTTCTTCCGGACGAAGGAGTTTCTCTGGCAGGAAGGACACACCGCCCACGCGGACCGCGAGGACGCCTGGGACGAGACGATGTTGCGGCTCGACCAATACGATCGACTCTACGAGGAGGTGCTTGCGATCCCGGGCAGGGTCGGGCGCAAGCCGGATCACGACAAGTTCCCCGGGGCCGACACGACGACAACCATCGAGGCGTTGATGCCCGACGGCAAGTCGGTCCAGGCGTGTACCTCCCACTACCTCGGGACCTCATTCGCGGAGGCGTTCGACATTCGATACACCGACGAAGACGAGGACGAACAGCTCGCCCACACCACCTCGTGGGGCCTCTCCTGGCGGGCACTCGGTGCGCTCATCATGACTCACTCGGATGACCAGGGGCTCGTTTTGCCGCCCGCGCTCGCACCCGAACAGGTGGTCGTGGTCCCGATCTGGCAGTCGGACACGAAATCCACGGTTCTGGAGTACGCGGAAGGGCTCGTGGAGGACCTCGAGTCGTTCCGGGTCGAGTTCGACGACCGCGACGAACGCAATCCGGGATTCAAATTCAACGAGTGGGAGCTAAAGGGCGTCCCGTTGCGGATCGAGATCGGGCCGAACGAGGCCGAAGACGGTGAGGCAACTCTGGTGCATCGCCCCGACGGCGAAACGGAGACCGTCGACGGTGCCGACATCGCCGACGCCGTCGACGACGCCCTCGAGACGATCTACGCGAAGCTATACGCCACCGCCGAGGAGAATCTCGAGACGAACACGAGGGTGGCACACGGTCGCAGCGAGATCCTCGGCACCATCGGCCAACACGGCGGGTACGTGAAGACTGGCTGGTGTGGCGACGAGGCGTGCGAGACCGAGATCAAAGACGAAATTGCCGCCGACATCGTGCTGTTGCCGCTGGATCCGACAGACGAGCCGATTCACGACACGTGCGGTGTCTGTGGCGACGAGGCGACCGAGACGGCCTACTTTGCGAAATCGTACTGATCTCTCCGCGAACGGTTCTCGACTTGGCACTGTTATCGAAATGTCGACAGTCTCATTTTTCACGTCTGTCGGAGCGCCACCGACGGCCCGGGAGGGGAAACCATTACTGGCTGGTGGGGTGTATCGAATCGCATGGAAATCGAACGAATCGGCGTCGACGAATCGGTGTCTGCCGTTTTTCCGCCGGCGGAGTTGATCGCAGATCTCGAGGACGTGCCAGCCGATGTCGTCGAGGTGGACGGGAGTCCGGAATCTCTCGCCGATTGTCAGGCTGTCGTCACGTTCGTGGCTCGCGACAGCTTCCTCGAACTCGATTGGGTTCATTCGATTCAGGCCGGTGTGGATCGGTTCTCCGAGGCGGAATACACCGATGCCGGGGTAATCCTCACGAACAGTTCCGGAATTCATGGCGACGCAATCGGTGAAACGGTGGCAGGATACGTGCTCTCCTTTGGACGCCGTCTCCACGAACACGTTGCACACCAGACGAATGGCGAGTGGTCTCGTCCGGCGTGGGACGGCGCCTGGACGATTGCGGGTGAGCGAGCCTGCGTCGTCGGACTCGGCGGGCTGGGCCGGGGAATCGTGGATCGACTGACTGGTCTCGGTCTCGACGTGGTCGGTGTCCGCCGGTCCCCGACACCGGAACCCGGCGTCGAACGCGTGTATCCGTCAGACGAACTTCACGAGGCGATTTCGGACGCGCGTTTCGTGATACTCGCGGTGCCGCTCACGGACGACACGCGCGGGATGATCGGTGCCGCGGAACTCGATGCGATGAGCGAGGACGCCTATCTCGTCAACGTTGCACGAGGTGGCGTCGTCGACCAGGAAGCGCTGGTGGATTCCCTGGAGAAGGGGAACATTGCCGGGGCGGCACTGGACGTGTTCGAAACCGAACCACTCCCCGAGTCGTCGCCGCTGTGGGATCTCGAGGACGTCATCGTGACCCCTCACTGTGCAGCACTGACCGAGGACTACTACCGACATATCGGAACTATCGTCCGCGAGAGCATCGGACGATTCCAAGCCGGCGAGGAGCCGGTCAACCGGGTTCTGTAGGTCGACTGCGCAATCTTGGTATGCTGATTGGACCGTATTCAATCGCCGACTGGTCCGATATGGTCGATTCATCCCGACGTCGAGGCGTATTGGTTGAGTCGGGCTGAATCACTCCCGGGCAAGTGTGCCGACCGTTTGCTCCTTGGATCCATCCGTTAAATTCACATTTTCGTTCGTGATGGTTTAAGTACCCCTCTCCTCCAGAATCGGGTATATGACTGCGAAAATTTATAAACAATTTAATGCTTACCCGTGAATAACGGCGTAACAGTTCGGTCGATCTACACGTCGTTCGTCCGGAAGAATCCAACCGAAAGTGGGCGCTTGCCAGGACTTTCATCGCGTTCCGGCGGGACTATCATTGTATACCATTGTAAATTAAACTTCCTTATATGCAGTAAACTTATCCTTAGTCTTTGAGGGGAAGCCTCTTATTGTGGTCTCCGCTTTCACTGCCAATGACAGACCAAACCACACCTCCCGCGAGTCCGGCAGGCCTCGCGGACCCGGACGACTACCGGGCAAACTGTGGGGTGGGCGTCGTCATGGACCTCGACGGCGACGTCACCCACGACCCTGTCGCAGACGGTCTCGAGCTACTCGAAAACCTCGAACATCGCGGGACGACCGGTGCGGAAGAAAACACTGGAGACGGGGCCGGCATCATCCTTCAGACGCCACACGACTTCTTTGCGGACGTCGTCGACGAACTCCCACCGGCTGGCGAGTACGCCGTAGGTTCGATCTTCATGCCCCACGATTCCGACGCCACTGCACACCTCCAGGAGCTCGTCGAACGGACGTTCGAGGCGTACGATCTCGACGTCTTCGCGTGGCGGGCGGTCCCCACGAACAACGAGTCACTCGGTCGGACGGCCATCGAAAGCGAACCCGAAGTCGTCCAGTGTTTCGTCGCTTCCGACCTCGACGACGAGGCCTTCGACCGGGCGCTCTACGTAGCCCGCCGGGACCTCGAGAACACGGTCGAGGACCGCCGTCCGGACGGATTCGAACGATTTTACGTCTGTTCGCTCGATCGCGACACCGTCGTCTACAAGGGCCTCCTGACGGCGGATCAGCTTCCCGAATACTACCCGGAACTCCTCGACGAGCGCGTCCGGTCGACGTTCGCGATGGTTCACGCACGCTTTTCGACTAACACCCTCGGTGCCTGGCACCTCGCCCATCCCTTCCGGCGGATCGTCCACAATGGGGAGTTCAACACGATCAAGGGGAATATCAACTGGATGCGAGCCCGCGAGACCGACATCGAGCACGACGGCTTTGGCGAGGACATCGAGACGCTGTTACCCATCATCGATGACCCCGACCAGTCCGACACCGCAAGCGTGGATAACGCACTGGAACTGCTCATGCAGGGCGGCCGCGAACTCCCGCACGCGCTCCGGATGCTTATCCCCGAAGCGTGGCGTGGCGAGGCGAATCACGTCCCCGAAGCCCGACGCGAGTGGTACGACTACCATGCCTCGCTCGTCGAACCCTGGGACGGTCCCGCGCTCGTCGCGGCGACTGACGGCGAACGCGTCGGGGCGGTGCTGGATCGGAACGGGCTCAGACCGTGCCGGTACGACCGCACGAGCGACAACCGCCTCATTATGGCGAGCGAGGCTGGCGCGCTCGATCCCGACTTCGGCGATATCGAAGAACGCGGCCGACTCCAGCCGGGACAGCTGTTTCTTGCCGATCCCAAGCAAGGTCGGATCGTCCCCGACGACGAAGTCTTCGACTCGCTCGTCGACGAGAAGTACGCGGAGTGGACCCACGACAATCAGGTCTCGCTTGAGGACGTCGCCGACGCCGACGATTCACTGCCGCGGGAATCCGTATCGGATCTCCGTGCCCACCAGGCGTTGTACGGTTACACCCACGACGAACTGGATAATCTCCTCGAACCCATGGCCCGGGAGGGCAAGGACCCTGTTGGATCGATGGGCGACGACACACCGATCTCGGTGCTCTCCCAGTTCAATCGGCCGCTGTTTACCTACTTCAAGCAGCTGTTCGCACAGGTCAGCAACCCGCCCATCGATTACATTCGCGAATCGCTCGTTACCTCGATGGAAACCAGGCTCGGCTACCAGCGAAACTTGCTGTCGGAGTCGCCAGCGCATGCCCGCCAGCTGGTCTGCGACTCGCCGATACTGACCGACGCCGAGACCGCGGCGATTCGGTCGCTGGATGAACCGGAGGGACTCTCGACGGAGGTCCTCGACATGACGTTCGATCCGGATGGGGACCTCGAGACAGCCGTCGAGGATCTCAGGGCGGCCGCAACTGCCGCCGCGCGAGAACACGACATCATCGTGTTGTCCGACCGTACGGCCGGTCTGGATGCCGTGCCGATTCCCTCGCTCTTGGCCGTCGGAGCCGTCCACCACTACCTCGTGCGAAACGGCTTGCGGAACCACGTCGGTATCGTCATCGAATCGGGCGACCCGCGAACGGTCCACCAGGTTGCAACACTCGTTGGCTACGGTGCGGGAGCGGTCAACCCCTACCTCGCCTACCAGACGATTGCGGACCTTGTCGCCGGACCGGACGGGGCCGACGAGGCGACGGCGATCGAGGCCTACATCGGTGCGGTGGAAGCAGGCCTATTGAAGACGATGGCCAAGATGGGCATCTCGACCGTCGAAAGCTACCAGGGCGCCCAGATATTCGAGGCGGTCGGCCTGGATTCGGACTTCGTGGCGGAGTACTTCGAGGGGACGACCGCCCGGACGGGGGGTATCGACATCAATGACGTTGAAGTCGACCTCGGCCGACGGTTCGAGGTAGCCTTCGGTGACGATCCCGAACTCGAGCGCCAGGGCGAGTATGAACACCGATCCAACGGGATCTTCCACCAGTGGAACCCGGAGACCGTCGGAACGCTCCAGAAGGCTGTGAGACAGGGCAACTACGAAACCTACCGCGAGTTCGCCGAAATCATCAACGAGCAATTCGACAATCTCCAGACGTTGCGGGGGCTCCTCACGTTCGACTCCGATCGTGACCCGGTCCCCCTCGAGACGGTCGAACCCGTCGAATCGATCGTCGAACGGTTCGGGACCGCCGCGATGTCACTCGGATCGCTCTCCCCGGAAGCCCACGAGAACAACGCCATGGCCATGAACCGCCTGGGTGGGAAGGCAAATACCGGCGAGGGTGGCGAACCACCGGAACGGTTCGGCACCGAAAAGGAATGTGCGGTCAAGCAGGTGGCCTCGGGTCGCTTTGGCGTTACTTCGGCGTACCTGACGAGCGCAGACGAACTCCAGATCAAGATGGCGCAGGGGTCGAAACCCGGTGAGGGTGGCCACCTCCCGGGACGGAAGGTCAACGAAATGATCGCCCACGTCAGATACTCCACGCCCGGTGTCGGTCTCATTTCCCCGCCGCCGCTTCACGACATCTACTCCATCGAGGACCTCAAGCAGCTCATCCACGATTTGAAGGCGGCAAATCCCGAGGCCGATATCAACGTCAAGCTCGTGAGCGAGGCTGGAATTGGAACGATCGCGGCCGGGGTCGCGAAGGCGAACGCCGACGTCGTCCACATCTCGGGGCACTCCGGCGGAACCGGTGCCTCGCCCCGGACATCGATCAAAAACGCAGGCCTGCCGTGGGAACTCGGGCTTGCCGAGGCGAACCAGATGCTGTGTTCGACGGATCTCCGCTCTCGAATCCGAGTTTCGGTCGACGGCGGCATGAAGACTGGTCGGGACGTGGCCATTGGGGCATTGCTTGGTGCCGAGGAGTTCGTGTTCGGCACCGCGTCGCTCGTCACCTCCGGGTGCGTGATGGCCAGGCAATGTCACGAGAACACCTGTCCGGTGGGCGTCGCCACCCAGGACGAGGACCTCCGCCAGCGCTTCCCGGGCGAACCCCAGCACGTCATCAACTACATGACGTTCATCGCCCAGGAACTCAGGGAGATCATGGCGGAACTCGGCTTCCGGACGGTCGAGGAGATGGTCGGGCAGGTCGACGTCCTGGCCCAGCGCGACGACGTCGCACAGGAGAAGGCTCGCAAGCTCGACCTGTCGGCGATCCTCGCGGAACCTGCAGGCACCGACCGAACGAAGACGGAGCCGCAGACCCACGACGTCGACGAGCAGCTCGACTGGGGTATCATCGAGGACGCTCAACCGGCCCTCGATCACGCGCAGCCGGTGTCCATCCACCGCGAGGTCACGAACGCCAACCGGACGGTCGGTGCCACGCTGTCGAACCGCATCACGTCGGCGTACGGGACCGAGGGACTGCCGAAAGACACGATCTCGATCGATCTCGACGGGACTGCCGGCCAGAGTTTCGGGGCGTTTCTCGCAAGCGGCGTGCTGATGGAACTGACCGGGACGGCAAACGACTATGTCGGGAAGGGTCTCTCCGGCGGGACGCTAATCGTGAATACGCCGACCGACGCCCCATATGAACCGGAGAAGAACATCCTGATCGGGAACGTGGCGCTCTACGGCGCGACACAGGGCGAGGCCTATATAAACGGCATGGCAGGCGAGCGCTTCGGCGTCCGAAATTCGGGCGTAAAAGCGGTCGTCGAGTCCGTCGGCGATCACGGCTGCGAGTACATGACCGGTGGTGTGGTCGCCTGCCTCGGCGAGACTGGAAAGAACTTCGCCGCCGGGATGTCCGGCGGCGTGGCGTACGTCCTGGATCGCGGAGGCGACTTCGAGTCAAAGGTCAACTACGGGATGGTCTCGACGTCCAGGGAGCTCGACGAGAAGGATCGATCGATGCTCCGCCGGTTGATCGAAAACCACCACGAATTCACCGACTCGGATCGTGCCGAGTACATTCTCGACAACTGGGAGACGGAACTAGAGAAGTTCGTCAAGGTGATGCCAGACGCGTACGCGGATATTATCGTGGATCGCGAGAGCGCCGACGTTCGAAACTCGCTACCCGAGCGACCCTCGCCAACGACGACAACCGACGCGACCGGCGGCGTGGCTTCGGACGACTGACTCGCCCACATTTTTCGTCGAGATCGAAACAGCTCACCGACCCCTACGCTAACGTTGGAGCCGGGGCGAGTCCGGAATTCGCCTCTACGTCGGGGTCTGGATCACCCACCTTTTTCGTCGTCTCGTCCGAGTCGATCACATGCACGCACTGATCGTCGGTGGTACGCGGTTCATCGGCCGCCACACCGTGGCCGAATTCCTGGACGCGGGATACGACGTGACGATGTTCAACCGTGGCAACCACGAAAATCCGTTCGCCGACGACGACCGGGTCGACCACGTCGAAGGTGATCGAACCGAAGAAGGTGAACTCCGGCGGGCTGCTCGCGAGAACCCGGACGTGGTCGTCGATTGCGTGGCGTACTTTCCCCGCGACGTCCACGTCGCGACTGATATCTTTGCGGACGTCGACGCCTACGTATACATTTCTTCGGGAGCAGCCTACGGGAGCGAAGAGGTTCCCAAGCGGGAAGGCGAAACCGAACTCCACCCGTGCTCGACCGAGCAGGCGACGGACAATTCGTACGAATCCTACGGTCCACGGAAAGCGGAAGGCGACCGCGCTGTTTTCGAAGCCGCAGAACGCGGCGTGAACGCAATGTCCATCCGGCCGCCGGTGGTCTACGGTCCCCACGACTACACCGAACGGTTCGATTACTGGATCGATCGGATCGATCGCCACGACCGAATCGTCGTCCCCGGCGAAGGGACGAACCTACGGCACCTGGTCTACGTCGAGGACGTCGCCAGCGCGATTCGTACCATCGCGGAATCGGGCACCCCGGGGGAGGCGTACAACGTCGGTGACGACCGCCTGCCCGTCCTGTTCGAGTGGATCGACCTCATCGCGGACGCCTGCGAGACGTCGGTCGAGATTACGCACGCGAGCGAGCGCGAACTCTCGACGGTCGGCCTCTCGAGTGACGACTTCCCACTGTATCGGGACTACCCCCACGTCCTGGAGACGACCAAACTTCGATCGCTTGGCTGGGAGTCGACGCCGCACGACCGGGCGGTCGTGGAGACCGTCGCCGACCATCTCAAATCGGATCGGACCGGACGCGAGAATGGTCCGGATCGGGAGCTCGAAACGCGGCTCGTGGACGTACTCGGGACCGTAAACTGAGACTCGCCCGCTCTCGCGTCGAAATCTCGATCAACAGCGTCTCCCAACCAATGCAGGCTAACGGGATCTCCCTGGCTGGTATCTCCCGCGGGTCGCGGTCAAACGCGGTTCACTCGAGCCTGTCTTCCCAGTCGGCCGCTGTCATCGACTCACCGGTAATACTCCCTGGTTCGAGTGCCGCGATCATGACGGCGGCATCGTCCATTACGTCCGGATCCAGGATCTGGTCTCGCTCCTCCGCCGGTAGATGCGCCCAGATGTCGGTGTCGACACGCCCGCCGGGATCCAGGGCGTTGACGTTGATCTCGTCTTCGTGTTCGAGGGCGACGACACGAGTGAGTCCTTCGAGCCCCCACTTGGATGCGACGTAGGGGCCCGCGCCGCCGACCGCGTGACGGCCGAGTCCCGACGAGATATTGATGATGTTTGGACGCTCGCTTGCCTGCATGTGGGGGATGGAATGTTTCGTAAAGAGGTAGACGCCCTTGAGATTCGTCTCGAGTACGAGGTCCCACATCGATTCGTCGACGTCGACGAGCGGGACGCGCTCGTCGGTGAGACCGAGCTGGCTCACACCCGCGTTGTTGACGAGCGTGTCGATCCGGCCGAATGCCTCGACCGTCTTCGAGATGGCATCCTCGACCGACTGGCGGTCCCGCACGTCCGCAGGGGCGACGAGGGTCTCGCCGTCGATCTCGTCGGCGACGGCCTCGAGGGTCGATTCGGTTCGAGAAACGAGCGAGACGCGAGCACCTTCCTCGACGAATCGGTGCGCCATTGACCGACCGAGCCCGCGACTCGCTCCAGTGATCAACACGACGGTGTCATCCAGTTGCATGTACGATAGTGGCTGTGCCTGGGTGCTTAAACGGTCCGGCAAAACGGCAGCCGTGTCGGGCACGTCGAGGTGTCCTCGGTCTCGTCGTTCACCGCCGGAGTCGTCACTCGTCTACCGTTCCGCCTTCGAGGTAGTACTCGATCCGATCCCGGGTCGAGCTAGCGACCTTCCGGAACGTGACGACTCGTTCGGTTCCGTCGGTGCGGTCGACTTCGATTTCGAGAGTTAACGATTGTTGGCGGAGGTGTGAGAGCAACGAGTCGACAGTCGACGGACTCCCTCGGACCGTGTGACGATCGCCAACTGGCTCCCCACGGTCGACGGCCCGGATTGTCTCTACCATCGGCAGCAGTATCGACTCGCCCAGTTCGTGGGCTCGTTCTTCCAGTCGACGATCGTCCTCTTCGAACTCCATCGCCTGGAACGCGTCGCGAACGATCCGCGAGAAGATGAAATCCTGTCCGCGGTCGAAGGGGAGCCGGAAGGCGTACGCGAGTTCGTCGTGGTGTTGTGATTCCGTCGTGTACTTGAGCATGTCGCGACCATCGGTCGAGCGAAGCACGACGCCCTCCCGATCAGCGATTTCGAGGTCCGCGATGGCCTTGCGGACCGGTTCGGCTGCAGTCGACGGGGTGCATCGATCGAACAGCCTCGGCTGGGGAAGGTCGTACGCCTCACAGCGATCGCGACGTTCGTCCACCGGGAGGGGCTCGCCGGATTCGCGATTTCGAATCCCGAAGACTCGAAACGCGCTCGACTCGACGGTTCCGAAGTCGGTTGTGGTATATGGCGTCTCGGGGCCGACAAGTTCGGCACAGAGCATCGCGTCAGGATGGAACGTGAAGAATTCATCGAGTGGCAACCGTTCCCTGGCCAGGGCCGTCGTAAACGGACAGATGTAGCCACTCCGGGTAAACGCGAGTGGCTCGCCCACGTCGACGATGCGGACGTTGAATCCATCGAGCTTTTCTTCGATCGCGACAGTTCTCGCGTCCGCGAAGAAGTTCTCCACGCCGGGATCGATCACCATTGTGCGTGGAATGCTCGGATAGCCCCTGACGACGACGTCGGCGTCCTCGACGATGACGGTCCCACGTTCGAGTCCGTGCCGTGGATCCGAAAGCGCGTGGTAGGTCAGGCCGCGGGCTGACTGTCGTTCGAAGTGTTCGAAGAGGTCGTCGACGTCCGTCGCCGTGGCATCCAGCCGGTCCAGGTACTCCCGGCGGTCCATATCGAAACTGGGGGTCCGGCAACCGAAAAGCCTCGGGGCGTAAACCTATGTGGACGAGCGTCCTACGGGGCCGTATGCCGGGGGACCTTCCGCGTCAGCGGTTCGTACTCGACACGTCACTTTTTATTACCGACGAGATACGAACCGGGGACGAGTCGCTCGAAGACGCCATTTTGCGACTTCTTGATCTCATCGCCACAGCCAGACTCGAACTGAATATCTCGTGTTACGTGCCACCGTCGATCCACGACGAACTCGGGGCCATGCTCAGGAGCCGCGACGTCGGCGAGGAAGTGTTCTCGCGGCTGGATACCTGGGTCGTCCGCAAGAGTCCCGACCGGTACGGTGTCACCATCCCGGCCGACATCGTCTACGAGTTCATCGACGAGATGAGCGACCGCGTCGATCGGGGATTGCGGGTCTCCGAAGAAGCCCTCCGGGAAGTCGAGCAGCTCGATCCCGATGAGCTGACAAGTGGGAACGACGGGACCTCCGGATACGTAACTGAGGCGGACCGAATCCTCTCGAAGATGCGCGACAAGTACCGGGAGGCCCTTCGGCGGGGCGTTCTAGACTCGCGCGAAGACTTCGATCTGCTCGTTCTCGCCCGGGAACTTGACGCCGGGGTCGTCACGGAGGATAGAGGGATAATCTCCTGGGCAGATTCGTTCGGGTTGCGGTACGTCCGCGGTGGACAATTCCCGACGCTGCTGGAGGAGTACATTCGAGCGACATCGGCCGAGTCGTCCTCCGAGTGATACTGATCGACCGTTCAGTATCCGCGCCATCGATTTGGATGAAACAATCGGCCCCATCGGTTCGGTGGATCGTTGCCAGCATGCTTGGTTCGGGTGCACCAGGGCGTGGAATTATTTAAATAACCACGCACGGAATCCTCCGTATGTTCGAGAAGTCGACGTGGATCCAGCTCCCGCGAAACGTCGTCGTCGGCCACGGCGTCTTGGATCGCGCCGTCGAAGTCGTCGACGGCCTCTACCTCGACGGGCGTCCGCTCTTCGTTACGAGCCCCACGCCCAGGAAAATTGCGGCCGATCGCCTCCTCGCCGACTTCGAGGCCGCCGGCTTCGACCCCGCAATCGTTGTCGTCGAGGAGGCGACCTTTGGCGCGGTCGAGGAGGTAATCGCCGCGGCTACCCGAGCGGACGCGGGTTATCTCTTGGGTGTTGGCGGGGGAAAACCCATCGACATCGCGAAGATGGCGGCGGACGATATCGGCTGTGGGTTTGTCTCGGTTCCCACCGCGGCGAGCCACGATGGCATCGTGTCGGGCCGGAGTTCCGTCCCGGAGGGCGATACCCGTCACTCGATCGCAGCCGATCCACCGCTGGCTGTGATCGCTGATACGGAAATTATCGCCGAATCTCCTTGGCGGCTGACGACGGCCGGCTGTGCGGACATCATCTCGAACTACACTGCGGTGAAGGACTGGCAGTTGGCCCATCGGCTCAAAAACGTCGAGTACAGCGAGTACTCCGGGGCACTTTCGCAGATGACGGCTCAGATGCTCGTCGACCGGTCGGACTCTATCAAACGAGGGCTTGAGCGTTCGGCCTGGATCGTCACCAAGGCGCTCGTCTCTTCGGGCGTCGCGATGTCGATTGCGGGGTCCTCGCGACCGGCCTCAGGTGCCGAACACCTCATCTCTCACCAGCTCGATCGGCTCGCACCGAACGCGGCCCTGCACGGCCACCAGGTCGGCGTGGCGTCGATCGTCACCGAGTACCTCCACAGCGGCGAAAATGGCGACTGGTCCCGCGTCCGGAACGCACTATCGGGGATCGACGCACCGACGACGGCGTCCGAACTGGGGGTTGACGACGAACAGTTCCTCGAGGCGATGACGACTGCCCACGAGATCAGGGATCGCTACACGATCCTGGGTGATGGCCTCGACCCGGATGCCGCTCGCGAGGCAACGAGCGTCACGGGTGTGGTCTGACGACGGTGTGCCACTGAGTACCGGGGTCGTGCGGGGATTCGAGTATCACGATACGACTGCCTATGTCTGATTTTCTTCGAATATTAACGAGCCATTCAGTTGGGACCCGTCGCGTGAAGGGTCCCGCGAGTTTATCCGGGATACCGAACAATCCAGATTATGGACAGTCTGGAATCTGACTGGATTTCTACACATCTCGACCACCTACACGACAACTTCGAAAGATTCCCGTTCCAGCAGACCACGGTGAGCGTCGACTCCGAAGAGTTTCGATCCGCACGAAAACGGGGAAACGTTGCGGACGTCCGCATCAGAATTACCGGCCCTGAGGGGACCGTCGGAATCGAATCCGGGGGCGAAACGGTCCACCCCGGAGGAACCGTCGAATCGACTCGACCGCTCTCCGCTGCAGCCGTCGAGTTCGCCAGCCTTCAGGCGGGCGTAGAGTTCGAAATCGAAGGCGTCCGGCAGGCCAGTCTCGTCTGTCTCAAAGATCGGTCGACCGACGCGCAGGTTCACGAACTCTCGGTGGTCTTCGACGCAAGCTACGCGAACGGAACGCTCGTTGACGAAGCCGTGTGGCGGGACCCTGAAACGGTTCGTTCCCCGGCCACGTAACCGGACGTCCGCTGTACGATGCGTCGTCACTCGTCGTTCCTCAAGGCATCCTTCGAATCGGAAACGAAGGTCCATGCTATCTGCAAGCGATGAAACTCCGACACGCAAAAGACGATGCCGTTCCCCGATCCGGTATGGGAACGCCGCTGGATTCGCGAGCAGACCAGGTCGTCGAGGTTCTAGATCGGCTCTACGAGGAGTATCCGGATTCCGAGATTTCGCTTGAATTCTCGAATCGGCTCGAACTCCTGATTGCCGTCATTCTCTCTGCCCAGTGTACTGACGACCGGGTCAACGCCGTTACCGATGACCTCTTCGAGAAGTACGAGGGTCCGGACGATTACGCGACCGTCGACCAGGACGAACTTGCCGACGATATCTCCTCGATCACGTACTTCAACAGCAAGGCCGAGTACATCCGTTCGGCGTGCCAGGACATCGTCGAAAAGCACGACGGCGAGGTCCCGGGGACCATGTCCGAGTTGACCGACCTCGACGGCGTCGGGCGAAAGACGGCGAACGTCGTGCTCCAGCACGGTCACCAGGTCGTCGAAGGAATCGTCGTCGACACACACGTCCAGCGGATTTCGAGACGGCTCGGATTGACTCAGGAAACGACGCCTCGGAACATCGAACGCGATCTGATGGACATCGTGCCAATGGACGACTGGCAACAGTTTACGCACTTGCTCATCAGTCACGGGCGAGACACGTGCACGGCGCAAAACCCCGACTGCGACGACTGTGTGCTCGAGGACATCTGTCCGTCCTCGAAGGTGGACAACAGGATCGATCTCGCCGACGGGAGCGATTGGTAACGCAGTTCTCGGTCGTCTCCCCAGGCCCCACCCGTCTCGAACCGGTAAATCGGCTCACACGTATATCTCGACGAAGCGCCACGCACCACTGAGGTATGCAACCAGCCAGCAAAGTACGTATCCGAAGACACCGACGCGAATTCGTCGCCGCCAGTACTGCATGTTTTCGTCGCCGATCTCTTCGAGCAGGACCGACTCGTCGTAGTCGGTATACAGGTCGTATTCATACTTGGCTCGAAAGACTCGGACGATGCCGGTGAGGCCGAAGGTCAAGAATGCGTAAGCCTGGACGCCGAAGATGGCGTGAAACGTTGCGAGTCCCGAAAGCTGATCGAGGAATCGCGGGAGCATCCACCCGACGAGTGGCACCGTCGTCAGGGTGAGTCCGACGAAGATGTACGTGAGGTGCCGAACGAGGACGTCCCAGGTGACTGCCTCCGCGTCGATCACGATCCAGGCTCCGTAGACGAAGCACGGGAAACTGGCCGTCAGCGCGAGGAGGACGAGCGTAGCCACCTGGGGCTCCGACAGCATCGCCGGAGGTACGACGGGGGATGGTTTGAGTCTGCCGCGTTGCGTCGCGCCGTTACGGGTCGGAACGCGTAAGGCCTCGCCGCACGACGGTGAGTTAATGGCAAACCATCGACAGTCTTCCGGGGAGAACTCGTCCGACGAGGGCAGTGATCCCAGGGCTGTCGACGAGTCGGAATCTGAACCGGGATCCGCCGAGGGTTCCAGTTCCGAATCCGATCCCACCGCTCCCGACCGCTCGGATTCTGCGTCCGACCCCCGGGATGCGTCGACTGATTCCTCGAATTCGATCGATTCGTCCACGGTGTCCGATCCCTCCGAGTCGATCGACGAACTCTCGACCGAGGAGCTTCGCGAGCGCGTCGAAGCGGAATACGATTTCGAGTCGTTCGGTCCCGCGGACATGGACGAGATGTCTGCCCGAGAGTGGGACGCGGTTTTCGATCCGGAGACCTGGATTACCGGCGAGCCGCTACTGGATCGAATCGAGGCCGAACTCCGATCCAAGGTCGCCACGAGGGACGTCTTCGCCGTGATCGAACGGGTGGGCGCCGGTGACGACGAGCGGGTGGTGGCGTACTCCGACGAGGGGTATGCGATCGTTCGTCCGGACGGGACTGTACTGGGCACCGGAACCGTTCTTCGAGATGTCGAACCGTCGGTCGCGTTGTGTGCTATGGAGGAGTACGACGTCCCCGAACCGCCCGATGGAGCTGGATTACCGCATCCCGATACGGTCCCGGAGGGCAGCGGCGACTTTGGTAATCGAATCCTTCAGCTGGTCGCGGGTGCGACGCTTCTTTCTGGTCTGGTACTACTTTCCGCCTGGCTCCTGAGCATTCCCGGATTCGTCGAACTCGGGGCGGCCGGGGCGATAGTCGCTGCGCTCGGCTTTCTGTTCGTTTTCATCGGAGTTTTCCTGTTTGCGACCGTGGCCAATGCGCGACTCTCCGACCGGATGCGATCCGCACAGTATCGCGATCGACTTGAGGCAGTGGGGGCGGGAAGCGAGACGCGACCCGCGTTTCTCCCCGACGAAGCGTTCGAGGCAGGTGGCCGAAAACTCGAGGAAGCGATGGAGCGACTCCATCGCGACGCTACCGATCGTGCCGACACTCACAGGGAGTGAGGGGTTCCGGCGCACGAAGTGCTATCCCCAAACCGTCGAGTGCGGGAGGTAGCGTTCCGCTTTCGACCCTTCATGCGATCGCCATCGGTGGGTTTAAGCGGGCACAGTCCACACGATTCGATGTATGAAACGGCGGGATTTCATGCGGTCCGCTGGTGGTGCGACCGCCGCCACGGCCGCAGTTGCGGGCGCGGCGACACCAGCCAGTGCCCAGGAAGCGGTCCCGGATTTCGGACCCTATCTCGACGACGCCAGGCTGTACGATGACGACGTGACAGATATGCGGGGCGAGGAAGAAGTCACGGTCGCAGTTGGGGCCGGGGACGACGGCGTGGCGTTCGATCCGCCGACGATCTGGATCGACCCGGAGACGACGGTCGTCTGGGAGTGGACCGGCGAAGGCGGTGGCCACAACGTCATGCCCGAGGAAGGGCCGGCCGGGTTCGAACATCCGGATATCATCTCAGATCCCGGTGCACACTACGAGTACACCTTTACCGAGGAGGATGCGGGTATCACGACCTACAAGTGCGAACCACACGAACCCCAGGGAATGAAGGGGGGAATCGCCGTCGGCGATGACGTCGAGACGATCTCCCCAGCGGCGGCCGAGGTCAAGGAACCAAACGAGTTCGGCGTCGACATTCACGAACACTGGGTGGGAACCAGCGTGATTTTGATGCTCATCGTCACGTTACTGTACACGTTCTTCGCACTGAAATACGGGGAATCGGCCCACACGAGTGGAGGGAACTAACGATGTCTGACAACAGTTACGGCGAGATTCACCGGTACGAACCAGCTCGCGAAAGCACCGTTGCTGCGATCACGATCGTTCTGCTCTCGGTCCTCCAGATCGTGGTCGTCGGGATATTCACCTACGGGCTGGCGTCGGGATGGGGGCTCTCTGAACAGGGGAACATCCTGATGGGAGGCCTGCTCGCAGCGATGTTCGTCAACCTCGCGTTCATCCTGCTCCTGTATCGCAAAGAGTTTCTCCCGGACGTGATGGTCGTCAAGAAACGCCGTCGCAAGTGGGAGGACCTCTACGTTCGCGAATCAGACGTCGAGGGCGCGGGTTTCGGCGAAGGGATTGGGGAGAAACTGAAGCGGGCGATCTATCCGTACTACAAACGATAACACAATGAGTGACGACAAATATCCGAGCGAATCCGGACGACGCCGCTTCGTGAAAGGCGTCGTCGGCAGTGCAGCACTCGCGGGCGTCGGCGTCGGTGGTGCGGCGACCGTCGACCTCGCGACACAACCGGCGGGTGCGGGCGGGGGGATCACCCGGTTCGTCGGCATCGAAAAACTTGGCGGACCGGCTCCTCGGGGGATGCCGTACATCCCTGTCGAAATCGACGACGAGGGGTTCATCCGTGGGATCTGGCCCGAGGTCGAAGAGGTCACCGAGGCCGGGAAAACCGTCGAAATCGCACGAATGGACATCGGCGGGCAGACCTACACCGCGGACTGGTACCAGTACTGCGGTCGACAGAACTCTCCCGGCGTCGTTCCCAGTGCCGACCAGGACAACTACTTTCGAAGCCCTGGAGATCCACCGTACGAGTGGCAAGCCGATGCCAAGGAAGACGGCGACCGTCTCCACATCGACGATCTCGCCGATTACGAATCGTGGGGCAACGACATTGGTTCTGAAGGCGTGGGCAAGCCTGCCGAGTGTCGATGGCGATCGGAGGGCGTCGAAGAACGACGACTCATCGCCACCGTCATCCGGAGCCCGAAGGTTCAGGATTTGATCGACCAGGGTGGCGACATCGGTGCGTGGTTCGAGGAGACGACGGAAGAAAACGTCATGGCCTACCTCAACGTGTGCACGCACTTCTGTTGCATCCCTGGATACAAGAAGCTAGAGGAGTCCGTCCAGTTCGACGCGGCAGACGGCACCTATTGTCAGTGTCACCAGTCGACGTACGATCCGTTCAGTCCCCAGTTCAATACCTTTGTGGCGCTGCCACGGCCGGAGTGATTACTCATGAGTATCGAACATAAAGACGACTTCGATCGCGACGAGTGGTTGGCCGAGAAGGACCTTACACCGATCGAACAGGCGTACCTGGTTAGCTTGATGTGGCTCGACAAACGAATGCGAATCGTCGATTACCTCGAACTGCTCGAGGACATGTACTACAAGACGAACCTCCAGATGCCGAAAAGCCACACCGAACAGTACAACCTCGACAACAAGTTCTGGTACTGGTATCCTCTGTACGCGCTCGGATCGTTCAGCGTCATCGCGTATGTCGTCGCCGCGATAACCGGTGCCCTCCTCGGCTTTTACTACGCGCCCTCGACGGTGGAGGTGGAAGGACTCCAGAGCGTGGCGTATTCGAACGTGTTGTTCATTATGGGCGACGTAAATCTCGGATTCTTCCTCCGAAGTCTCCACCGGTGGTCCGCGCAGGTGATGACTGCGGCTGTCTTCCTCCACATGCTCCGAGTATACTTTACGGGGGCGTACAAGGAACCCCGGGAACTCAACTGGATCCTTGGAATCGTCCTCATCAGTCTGACTATGGTCTTCGGGTACACCGGCTACCTGCTCCCGTGGAGCCAGCTGTCCTACTGGGCCGGCCAGATCGGCGTCGAGATGGCGATGTCGATCCCGATTATCGGCGAGTGGGTGGCACAGCTCATCTTCGGCGGTTTCTCTCTCGGCGAAGCGACGCTGCAACGAATGTACATCCTGCACGTGTTCGTCCTCCCGTTCGTCGTGACACTGTTGATTGTCGTCCACATCGGGATAGTCTGGATGCAGGGAATCGCGGAGCCACACTAATACAATGAACGAGGAAATTCACACCGAAGACGGCGAACTGCGAACCGACGGGAGCGGCATCGTCCCGCAGGACGATCAGGCACCGACCTGGCGCGAGAGAAAAATTCGCACCCAGGGCCTGTCCCGGCTGACGTACGAGTACTTCGAGCGGTCCCGTCGGGAAGACGAGGACTTGCGTCACGAGTCGGATTATGTCGAACGCGACGTGCTGGCGTTCCCCACGTGGCCTCACGAGATGATTCGAAATCTCTCGATTACGTTCTTCTTCCTCGGTGCGATGTTCTTCCTGTCTGCAACGATCCCGCCACACATCCCTGCACCGGCGAATCCCGATTCAACTCCCGCGGTGATCCTTCCTGACTGGTATCTCTACTGGTCATTCGGCCTGTTGCACCTGTCGCCGATCAACCCCGAACTCGCATTGCTCGGTGGCGAGAAACTCGTCTCGGATCGCGTTTACGGCGTCGTGGCGAACCTCATCGTCGTCGGATTTATCGCCATTGTGCCGTTCCTGAACAAAGGAAACGCCCGACGACCGGTTGAAGAGCCCTTCTGGGCTGCCCTCGGTGTCGGCGGAATTATCTTTGCGTTCACCATAGCGGTGCTCCCGGTTCAGAATCTAATCTCGTCGACGTTCCCGCTGACGGTGAACGAGCTGTTCAACCTCACGTTCTTCCTCCCGATCGTGGCGTTCTTCCTTTCGTATGCGATTCTCAAGACGATGCGGGAGGGATACATGTTCGAACTCAATCGCCGGTACTATCGGCTCCGGCCGCCGAAGTAACCGGCGGTCCCAATGGACGACGATAGAGACGAACCGACCGTCGATTCACGGGGACCACGAGACGACGTCAGTGCGGATACGACTCTGACAAGCACAAGCGGTTCGCCCGATACTGACGAGGAGACCATCGGGGAGACTCGGGATGCGTCGATGCCCGGGTCACGGGACGTCGTGGTTCCACTTCGGCTGTACAAGACGATTACGGTGTTTTCGACACTTCTTGCCGTGGCAACGATACTCGCCGGATTTGTTATCCTCGATCGCGCAACCCAACGGGCCAGCCTTGCGCCCGAGGACGTAAATTTGCTTCTGGCACTCGTTGGGCTTGGCTTGCTCGCGTTCGGGACCGTGGTGTATGCGTTCTCGACGCGATTTCGAACCGAGGGAATGGGAAAACCTAAAGACGACACCGACGAAGAGTTGGACAATGGCTGACGAATTCGCAAAGGGACTGGCTATCCTCACTTCGGCCGGGATGGTGTGGATGGCCGTTTCCTCGTGGTTGACGACCGAATCATTCGAGGGGACGCAACTCATTGCACCACCACCCGAAGATCTTGGGACCTACGGCGAACTCGCATTGGTCGCACGGGATATCTCGTTCTGGTTTGCGGTCTTCGGCGTTCTCACGTTCTGGATCCTGATACCGGTCGGTCGCGAAATCCGACGTTCGATCGAAGCGCGAGCCGAAGAGTCCTGAGGACTTCGGCAACCCCGTTCGCGGTGCACTGTTGTGAGGGAACTGTTCGATCTCCCACCGTCTGGTAACGAATAGATTGACAGCCACGTACATCGCGTCACGACTCGACAACGGTGCAGACGTCGGTGGTTTCGTAGTGTCCGCACCCGTCGAAATAATGTTCATCGCCTCATGATCCGACGGAACGTGTGGATCGGCTCCTGAGTAACGTGGTGGCGTAATCTGTGATTCTTCATCAGTGGCCGTCGAGCGACCGAGTAACCGGTTTCGAATCGGACACTCCAATGATCGGATATCAGTTCGAACACATGCGCAAGAAAAAATTCGATAACTGCAGGTCTGATCGACGGATCGGGTTCGCTCTTCAAACGATCGAGTTCCAGAACGGGGCTACGAGATAGAAGAACGCTTTGAACGATATGTACAGGAGGGCGAACACGGAGATTCCGATGGCTGCCCACGGCCGCTCGATGTCCATTTCCTGTCTGGCCTCGACGTTCCGGGATTCGAATTCGAAAAAGTCGGTGAGAAACAGACCGACGACGAATAACGAAACCATCAGGCCACCGGTGCGGTCAACGCTGAGATAGTAGAAGCCACCGATTACGAGCAGGAAATTCGTGGCGACACGAAGCGGGTTCCGAGTAATCGCGTCTGCTCCGTCTGCTGCCTGTTTGCGTATCTGACCGAACTCGATTCCTCTGGCGATTACATTGATCAGGATGAGTGCAAACAGCACGTAGACGATATACGGTGCCAGGTACGTATCGACGGGCCCGAACAGCGTCACCGATGGGTCCATGGGTATATCGGTGGATCCGTCCGCGGTCCATTAAGGTGTTTCCAATTCGTGCCCTCAGATCTCACGCTCAACGACGAAATCGGCAAAGGCCGTAATTTTAGATGCGGGCCCGTCTTCCAGGTCGGCTCCATCGAGCTGAATTTTCGCCTCTTTGGCGAGATCGGCGGCAACACCGCGTGCGTACTCGATACTGCCAGTCGACTCGAGAATGTCAACCGCCTCCATGATCTCCTCGTCGGAGTTCTCTTCGGCCCAGAGCAACGATTCGAGTCTCGCGACGTCTTCGGGGTCACCGTTCTCTGCAGCGTGAATTACCATCAGGGTCTTTTTGCCCTCTCGAATGTCGTTGCCGATGCCTTTGCCGAAGGCACCTCCCTCCTCCATCGCGTACTCCACGTCGAGGACGTCGTCTGCGATCTGGAACCCGATGGCCATGAGTTCGGCGTAGCGTGCGACGTCGGCTTCGTACTCGCGATTTTGGGTTACGATGGCCGCAAGCCGTGCGACGATTCTGGCCAGACACCCGGTCTTGCACGCGCACATCTCGAGGTACTCCGGTTCAGAGATGCGGACCTCCCGTTCGTTGTGCCAGTAAATGTCCATCCCCTGGCCGAGGTGGGTCCGGTTGAGTTCAGCGGTCAACATCTCGTACACGTCGAGTCGCACATCCGGTGGGAGATCAGCTGGGTTGCGAGCGACGACCTTCAGCGGCAGGAAGTACATCGCGTTACCGGCGTTGAGTGCGATGTCTGTACCGAACAGGTGGTGGAGTGCCGGCTTCCCGCGTCGGTGCGTCGCTGTGTCTTCGACGTCGTCGACGATGATCGTCCCGTTGTGGAGGATCTCCGGGATCGCAGCGTATTCGCGGTACTCCGAGGCGTCTTCGCCAAAGGCCTCGACGAAAAGCAAAAACAGGACTGCGCGCCACCGTTTGCCGCCGCGATCGAGAAGTTCCCAGATGGGATCGGAGAGTGCCTGCTGCATGGCCGACGAGTCGTATGTGTAGGTCGGTTCGCCGAACATATCGGAGAGGTAGTCGTCGTCGATAGACCGAGGGAGGAGGGACTCGATCGTCTCGTCGACGTCCTCCCGCCATTCCTCGAGAATGCTGAGCATACGACGCAGGTAGCATCCCTCGCACAAAAACCCACCCAACCGGTGACGGGAGACTTTTGGATACTCGACCGGTACCACCGGTATGAGCGGCGAACGCGTCGGTTTCGTAGGCGGGGAACCAGCGACGGTGAGTGGGCTCGAATATACACCCGTCTCGGGATCGGCGACCGAGGTGCTCGCAGGTGATCCGGCTGTCGTCGTCGCGGATGGTGACGATGCACTGATCGACCTGGTACGCGAGGGTGTGGACGGTCCCGTGATTCCCGTCGCCACGGGTCCCGGAATATGCTCGGTTCCCGAAGAACGACTCGCAACCGTTCTCGATCGATTTGTCGGTGGCGGCGATGTGGACCGCCGATCGTATCAGTTGCTGGAGATTGCCACCCCGGACGTCGCCGTCGAAGTCCTGTTCGACGTGTTGCTAGTCGCCGCCGAACCGGCTCGCATCTCAGAGTATGCGGTTCACTGGACCGACAAACAGGTAGCACGGTTTCGTGCGGACGGCGTCCTGGCTTCGACCCCGGCCGGAAGTGCCGGATATAATGCCAGGGCTGATGGTCCCGTCATCGCCCCGGGGACCGGTGTCGTTGCCATCGTCCCGATCGCCCCGTTCACGACCAATTCCGACCACTGGGTCCTCCCCCCGGACGGGATTTCGTTGACCATAGTACGCGAGGAGCCACCGATCGACGTGGTGGCGGATGGTCGCGTCGTGGCGGGGCTGTCGAATGGGGATACCATCGCCCTCTCGCCCGGGGGCGACTTCGAGACGGTCGTGACACCCGAAAGCGAAACCTTCTCCTGATCGTCCGGTCGCGACCTTTTTGGCCGTCGACGCCCGATCGTGTGGCATGTCGAACACGTTAGATTTCGATTACGAACTCCTGCAGCGCCTTACCGAACTCCACGGAGTCCCGGGATACGAGGACGCCATTCGTGACGTCGTCCGATCGGAACTCGACCCACACGTTGACGAGATTCGCACGGACGCGATGGGTAACCTTGTTGGAAGCGTCGGTGACGGTGACGTCGACGTCGTGGTCGCGGCCCACGTCGACGAGATCGGATTCATGGTCAGACACCTCGAGGATGGATTTCTGAAACTCGATGCGCTCGGTGGCTGGGATCCCCGCATCTTGCGAGCCCAGCGCGTGGTCGTCCATACCGAAGATGGGGACGTTCCGGGCATCATCGGATCGGTGCCCCCGCATACCCTCTCGGAGGAGGAACGAGAACGGACACCCGAGGTCGCCGACATCCACGTCGATCTCGGGGTTGACGAGGACGAAGCAGCTGACCTCGTCTCGATCGGCGACCTGGTTACGCTCGACGGTACCACGCAAATCGTCGGGAACCACGTCACCGGGAAGGCACTGGACAATCGCGTTTCGGTGATGGCGATGATCGAGGCGGCAAGGCGACTCGAGGGTCCCGACTCGAACGTGTCGGTTCACTTCGCCGCTACCACCCAGGAGGAGGTCGGCCTTCGTGGCGCACAGGCGCTCGGCGTGGATCTCGAGCCCGATCTCGCACTCGCTTTGGACACCACTGTCGCAAACGACGTTCCCGGGTTCGACGACGGGGAGCAGGTCACCGAACTCGGTGGCGGAGCTGGAATAAAGCTGAAGGATTCGAGCGTGATCACGAATCCGAAGGTGCACCGGCGAATTCGAGCGGTGGCCGAAGGGGCGGATATCGACTACCAGATCGAGGTCCTTCCCGCGGGCGGCACCGACACCGGGGGACTCCAGCGGAGCTCTGGGGCCACGCCGGTCGGGGCCATCTCGACGCCGACGCGGTATCTCCACACGCCGACCGAAAGCGTCCACGTGGCCGACGTCGAATCCGTCATCGACCTCGTGACGGCCGTCCTCGACTCCGAAGACGGCTCACACGACTATGCGCTGTAACGTGGTGCCCTTCGAATTTCGACATCAAACGTCCGAAGGGGATCGGACCAAAATGAACAGATTCAGTACGGGGTAGGCGCAAGGAACGGCTATGAGTACGGACATGAGCCGTCGGGGGTTTATGACTGCCGCAGCCGGGACCGCGGCGGTCGCAGCCGCTGCCGGGACGGCGTCGGCGCAGGAAGTCCCCGACTTCGGCTCTTACCTCGACGATGCCAGGCTGTACGAAGACGATGTGACGGATCTCCGTGGCGAAGAGGAGGTAACCGTTAACCCAGGTGCTGGTGACGAAGGACTATCTTTCGGTCCGCCCACGATTTGGATCGACCCAGGGACGACGGTTACCTGGGAGTGGACCGGCGAGGGCGGCGGTCACAACGTCATGCCCGAGGAGGGGCCGGCTGGCTTCGAACACCCTGAAATCATCTCCGAACCAGGCCCCCACTACGAGTACACCTTCACGGAGGAGGATGCTGGCATTACGACATACAAGTGTGAGCCGCACGAACCCCAGGGGATGAAGGGGGGTATTGCCGTCGGCGACGATGTAGAGACTGTTGACCTGTCAGAAGAGGTGGACCAGGGCCCCCAGGTTCCTGATGAAGCGTTCGCGCTCACGGTCGCGACGATCGTAGCACTGGGTGCGACGCTCGGCCTCGGATACTTCTTCATGAAGTACGGCGGAGACTCGGGCGAGTAACGAGACCGACGCCGATCGATTTCTATCCGAAACCTGAATGTACGGCCCCACAGTTTTGCCTTACCAGTAGTTGGTGTGATATACGGCGATATTTTCTAACGCCGTTGCGAATCTATCCACGAGGGCATGTCTCCCCCGAATTTCACTACCCTCTCCGTGGGTGGCAAAAACAGTGCCCGCATCGATTGCGAGGGCACCTGTCATCGCACTTGCTTCGAGTATTCTTCTGCGTGATACAAAACCGAGGAATCGGTTCTGTGTTGGCCGTCCCGTTTTCTTAGCGTTTCAGGGCACTGAGCGAGATGCTCTTGACGCCGTATTTCTGGCACGCGTTCGCTGCCCGATCCGAGATGAACTCGTATTCCGTATTCTCTCTCACCGCTTCCATCTCGAAGCCAGCTTTCTCGATCATCGTGGTATAGTCGTCGACCTGTTCGGCACCACCGATACAGGCGGCCCACAGGTCCGCATCGCTTTTGATACTCTCTGGCAATTGGTTCTCGCTGATGATGTCCGCAAGCGCGAGCCTACCGCCCGGATTCAACACGCGATAGGCCTCCTCGAACACTTGCTGTTTCTCTGCGGAGAGGTTGATCACCCCATTCGAGATAATCGCATCAAAGGACGCATCGTCGAACGGAAGATCCTCGATGTGTCCCTGCCTCACCTCCACGTTGTGAAAGCCGTTCTCTGCTGAGAGCGTGCGAGACTTCTCGACTTGCTCGTCGGTCATGTCCACTCCCACCACTGTACCGGTCTCGGTAACGTGCAAACCGGCGACAAACATGTCCATGCCCGACCCACTGCCCAGATCGAGTACCGCCTCTCCGGGCTCGAGTTCCGCCAGATCGAAGTAGTACCCGACACCTGCGAACGAATCGATCGCCGCGTCGGGAACGTACTCGAGGTCCTCTGGATCGTAACCGAGGCGCTCGGCCAGGTCCCGACCCATCTCGAAGTGGAACTCCCCCTCAGAGAACTCCGCGACATCCCGATACATCGACTTGACCTCCCGTTCGAGTTTGGTCACGTCGAGTGATTTACTCATTGGAGATCACCATTCAGTCGTCGTCCGCAGGCTGGGCGGGGGTTTTGATGGCCATCTCGACGTCCTGGTCGAGCGAGACGAGTGTGTAGACGGGCGCGCGCCGTGCCCACTCGTCGATGAGTCCCTCGTCGAGGTCCTCGCCCTCGATTTCGATCTCGGCGGTCACGTTCTCGAAGACCGATTCGGCCTCCTTGAGTTCCTCGAGGCCAAAGAGCACCGCCGGGTCGAAATCGGTCCGGACGCGCGTCTGGAGGTGCTCGATGTCGACTCCGTTAGCCGCGGCGTTGATGGTGATTCCGACGTTAATACAGGCGGCGAGCGCGGAGAGTGCGGCTTCAATCGGCTCGATACGATCGATAGCGCCGATCCACCCTCCCGCATCCAATACTTCCTTCCATCCACCGTAGGGGATCGTGTACTCTCGGGTGTCCCGGGTTATCGTCTCACCGCCGAGGTCGTAACTGTCGATCTTCGCCAGGCTGTGAGCGGCGGTGCCTTCGTAGGTTGCGGACGCTCCCAGACCGAGCTGGACGGCTTCTGGATTTTCGGCGGCGTGTTCGGCGAACCCTTCGAGTGTTTCGAGGTCGATACCGTGTTCTATTTGTTGATCGTGGGTCATTCTGGTGTTGCCTCCTGGCAGCAGAGGCTACGAAGCTGATAATCTTGTAGGTATCTTGTGATATTTCGGCGGTTCCCTACACTCCTGCACCCACTGGAAACTACTCGACCACTGAAAACGACCCGACGACTGCGATTCGTGCACGGTTTGACAGACGTTTGTTACTCGCGATAAATATCAATATTATGTCGTTAAGCCACCTCACGTCGCAGAATTATTCTAAAATCGATTGGTATTCGAGTGGGCGAGCCTCGGATCTGTGCGTGGCGTAGACCGATTTCGCCCACTCACGAGCAGCTGGTGTGGGGGTATCGACTAACCCCTTGAGGCTCCCACTCTCCGGGTTGTACCCGTTAACGGCGATTCGATCGTCGAAAATGCTCAGACCGTACGACGGCACGTCGTCGGTGACGAGTGCGTTCATATTTCCGCTTTCGATAATGTCGGCGCAAAGATCCGGATACGTCGAGAGGATATATCTAGCAGCACCGGGTGTATTAACGATTTCCGCCTGCATCCCGTCGAGGACTTCTCGGCGGAATTCCTCCCGACAGGGTTCGAGCAAGGCGATGTCGATCCCGAGAAACTGGAAGTGATCGGTCTCCGTGAGCAACGACCTGAATCGGTTCACCGGGCGGTAGGGGGCGTCGTATTCGGAGACGGTCACGGTCGTCTCCGAATCCGTCTCGATCGCTAATTCGACGACCTCGGTCGGGAGCCACTGCCAGACGTCACGCAGGGTTCGTTCGACTTCGATCTGATCGAGCAGATCTTCCATTGCGGACGCGATCACCTCCCCCGGACACGTGGCCACGTACTGGTACCCCTCCTTGCGGACCCAGGTTCGATTTTCGAACTCATCCAACGTTCGTCGCATCGTGGACGAGGAAACGCCGCCCATCTCGCAGAGTTCGGAGCGACTTCGGGGACGCTCAGTTAGCCAGATCAGTGTCCGTGTTCGGTGTTCGGACCGCGTGAGATAGGCGATATCGTCAATCGGCGAATCCGTAGTATGTTTGTCAATGTCATGGTTCTTCATGGCACTGTGGTACTATGTAAAACAAGTAACATAGTTATTGGGATACCTCGGATTTCGGAACTGTACTCTCGGTCCAGAGAGCGGCAATACCTCCTAAAAGTTGATGGATAGAAGTTGAAATAATTCGAATCTGATATATTAACTGGTTGTGTTTCGTTACCAACTAATGGCAGTGTGATTTTCTTTATTTGAGGCGAAACGCGCAAACTGGCGTTCCAGGATTGACTGGTTCGGATTCGTATATAAGCCGCACTCATATTGCCAGCAACTGTAACGGTGACACACTATTCCGCCTGCTGCATACGCGCCCAGTATCTTGCACGCCCTGATCCAACCGATACAGAATGTGGTAGAAACTCGGATTTAAGGTATCCAGCCTGTATGCATCTCGGTGAAGTGTTCGACGATATGCGTGCCTATTCGAACAAGCTACTCGAGTAACAGGAAGAGATACCGACGACACTGGGCTGGATCTGCCTTCGAGTAACCCGAGGGCATCATGTCGGCGAACCCAACCCCTAACTGGGACGGACGGCCGGAGGGGTCCACATGAGTGACGCCTTCACCGAGACAGCCGAACAGCAAGGCAACCTCTGGAGCGCCGCGGGCCAGAACTGGGCGGAACGCTTCGCCCCGCTACTCGCCCCGGTCTGGGCGACGTCTCACGATCTTGCACGGGTGACGGCTGGCACACGTCTGTTGGACGTTGGGTGTGGCTCCGGAGGGGCTCTCCGCTTGGCCCAACTCCGAGGCGCGGGCGTGGCTGGACTCGACGCCGCTCCCGACCTGCTGGACATCGCGACCGAGCGCCTCCCGCACGGTGACCTTCGACGTGGAGACATGGAGCACCTCCCCTACGAGGACGAATCCTTCGACGCTGTCACCCATATCAACTGTATCATGTACGCCGAGGACCCAGCCCGGGCAATCCGCGAGGCCAGGCGCGTCCTCACCTCGGACGGTCGACTTGCGATGGCGGTCTGGTCGGATCCGGAGGTTTGTGAGTTCCGCAAGGTCATGGAGGCCCTACGCAGCGTGCTGCCGGCGCCCCCGCAAGGCGACGGTCCCTTTACCCTTTCCGGACAAGGGGCCCTCGAAGCGGTGATGGAGGCGGAAGGATTCGAACCAGTCGAGGCGCGGAGGGTTCGGACGCCGTTCATTTTCGCGGACCAGACTCATTATCTGGAAGCCATCCATGGGACGGGGCCAGGACAGGCGGTCTACCGGCAAGTCGGTGAGGCGGCTATGACCGAGACCTTGCTCGATGTTGGCGAGCAGTTCGTTCAGGACGACGGAGCTTACCACCTTGAGAACTCGTTCCGGGTTATCGCAGCTATCCCCAGTATCGATTGATGGGGTGTCTGGAAAAGGTCGGTAACCACATCCGGACGGATCGCCGTCCCGAGTCCCGCTCGAATGCGGTGGTGAATCGATCGAATTTACACGACTCTCGGCCGAGAAGCCCATTCGAAGTATGCCCTGTCTATTCATCAAGCAGTTTCTGATAGAATTCAACTAGAACGTATCTGGCCTGATATTATCAGATGTCCTATACATTAATTCGAAATTGTTCTTTTCACTAAGATTCCGCTAACCCTGACGGCGAATTAGGATCGGAGGTCGGCGTTGACGACGGGCCCCTAATATATCGAGACGTGCATATCGTACAGTTGGGCCCGCAGCTTTATGACCGATTTCTGAGAAGGATCGGCGTATGGACGCACGAACGGTGCTCACTTCAATTGGTGCGGGAATCACGTCCGTTCTCCTCGTTGCTGTTTTAATCATCGAGCTTCTCGATTTCGAGTTTTCCGCGATTATCGGCGTTCCAGTCGGATTGCTCGTAGGGATTGTCGTGTTTGTCGGACTTTGGATCCGTTTTGACGAGTTGAGTCTCGGTGTCCGCCGAGCCGCGACTGCGTACGCGGCATTCGGGTTCACGTTACTCGTGTTCCTCGCACTCAGATACGTAAACATTGGGCGACGCGTGCTCACAGTCGAAGTCATTGTGGCCGGAAGCCTCGCTGCTGTCGTGATTGTATACGGCGCACTCGTTTTCTTCGACCGAAATCGATCGTAACCATCTAGCGAGCACCCAGCAAATCCATTTTCAAACGCTGGAAGATGTATATACAGTACAGCCGCTATGAGTATTTGTACGCGGTGTACCGTCCACCTCTGTCCGTGCGGTGACGAGAACGAGAAACCGAATTTCTTCAGCAAACCCCGGGGCCCCTAACTCACTCCCGAACAACTCTGGTCCCGGCCTCGCCCTCCAGGGCATGCGTCAGCCGATCGGGAGAGGTAATCACGGCCCGCGTGCCGCCGGCCTCGACGAATCGAAGACAGGCTTCTACCTTCGGCCGCATGCTTCCCTCGCCGAACTCGCCTGCCGCGAGGTGAGAACGTAGTTCTTCGACGGAAATCCGCTCTATCGGTCGTTGATCCGGCTCGCCATACCCAACATAGGCGTTCTCGACGTCGGTCAGGATCACGAACGTATCACACTCGAGGCGCGAGGCGAGAAGCTGTGAGGTTTTGTCCTTGTCGACGACGGCCTCGACGCCGCGTATCCCGTCGTCGCGAACAACCGGGACGCCACCTCCGCCGGCACAGATCACGAGATTGTCCCACCGAACTAAGCGTTCGAGTTCCTCGCCTTCGACGATTGTGACGGGTTCGGGAGAGGGAACCACCCGTCGAAACGGGCGATCGCCGTCCGAGACGCGTTGCGTTTCGAACGGCGACTCCTCGGCTTCGGCCGCGGTATAGAACGGACCAATGGGTTTCGTCGACTGCTCGAATGCGGGGTCGTCGGCGTCGACGACGACCTGTGTCACGACCGTTATGAAGTCCGTCGGCCCGTCGAGTTCGTTGTCGAGTGCCTGTTGGAGCAAGTATCCGATCTGGGCCTGTGTTTCGGCGACGACGACGTCGAGGGGAAGCTGTGGCGTGTCCTCGGCTCGTTCCTGTTGCAGGAGGAGGGTGCCGACCTGGGGACCGTTACCGTGGGTGATGACGACGTCGTAGCCCGCATCGATCGCGATAGCGATCTGGGCGGCCGTTCGTTCGATAACCTCGAGCTGGTCATCGAACGACCACGGCCCGTGTTCGCCGAGCAGGGTGTTGCCTCCAAGTGCGATGACGACGGGGTCGATGCTCGACGTGGACGATCCGTTCTCCATACTACTTTCTCGCGCCCGCGAGTAGTTATATCCATGAATCCCTCACGAATCGTCATCATGGGTGCGGCAGGTCGAGACTTCCACGACTTCAACACCGTATTCCGCGACGACGAGACCGTCGAGGTGGTCGCGTTCACCCATACCGCGACGCAAAATATCGGCGAACTCGACGAACTACCCAATCGACGGTATCCGGCGGAACTGGCCGGCGAATCCTACCCGGACGGTATTTCGATTCATCCTGAATCGGACCTCGAGACCGTCATCGAGACGGGAGACGTGGACACGGTCGTGTTCTCCTACTCCGATGTCTCCCACGAATACGTGATGCATCAGGCGTCGCGGGTTCTCGCCACCGGTGCTGACTTCCGATTGATCGGCCCGGATCGGATGATGCTGGAAGCACCCGTCCCTGTCGTCGCCGTGGATGCCGTCCGAACCGGCTGCGGCAAGTCACAGACGGCCCGCAAGATCGCGGGGCTGCTCAGAGATCGCGGCCAGGACGTGGTCGTCGTCAGGGAACCCATGCCTTACGGGGATCTGGTGACCCAGCGGGTCCAGCGCTTCGAGACGATGGCGGATCTCGACGAACGCGACGTGACGATCGAAGAGCGTGAGGAATACGAAGGCCACATCGAACAGGGACACGTGGTGTATGCGGGCATCGACTACGGAGCGATCCTCGAGGCTGCGCACGCTGAGGGCGACGTCATCGTCTGGGACGGCGGCAACAACGAACTCCCGTTCTACGTCCCTGACGTCCACATCGTCCTAACCGATCCCCATCGCGCGGGTGCCGAAGTGAGTTATCATCCCGGCGAGACCAACCTTCGACTGGCGGATTACGTCGTCATTAACAAAGAAAACACCGCGGCGGCCGCCGACATCCGCACCGTCGAGGAAAACGTGCGTCGGACGAACCCAGACGCGGATATCATCCACGCCAACTCGACGATTTCGGCCGATGGGGCGGCGATCGAAGGCAAACGCGTCCTCGTCGTCGAAGACGGCCCCACGATCACCCACGGCGATGCATCTCACGGCGCCGGGTTGATCGCGGCTCGCGACTACGGGGCCGCCGACATCGTAGATCCCGAACCATTCGCGGTCGGTTCGCTCGTGCGGGTGTTCGATAACTACCCCCATCTGGATGCCGTACTCCCGGCTATGGGCTACAGCGAGGAACAGATACAGGAACTCGAAACCACCATACACAACGCCAACCCGGAGGTCGTCGTCTCCGGAACACCCCACGACCTCGCTCGTGTTCTCGACGTGGAGATGCCCATCGTTAGGGTTCGCTACGAACTTGAGGAGATAAACCTCTCGCTCGATACGGTGCTCGACAGGCACGCCAACGTTCTCGACTGTTGATCGGGGGGCGCCGACCGGTTTCGACGTGGTTCGACCGAATCAATACACTCGTATTCGATCCGATGAGTTCTGATTTGATTTGCTGGACTCATATTGGGTTTGATGGAATCCCGTTCGACCAGATGAACTCCTATTTACTCCGTGGCTCGACCGCCAGGACCAGCACGAAAAACGGAGAGTTACACCTATCCTTTTGGCAGTTCGGGGGGTACTACCAGTATGGGGACCTCCCCGGATCGCACATGACAGCACTCGCCATAACCAGTTCGGCATTCGACGACGGTGATCCAATTCCTGAGCGATATGGATACACGAACGCAAACGTGAATCCACCGCTCTCGATCGACGGCGTTCCGTCGGACGCCGTATCACTCGCCCTGATCGTTGACGACCCGGACGCGAAGGAACCGGCCGGCAAAATCTGGAATCACTGGCTCGTCTGGGACGTCGATCCCGATCGGACGGAGATCCCTGAGGACTGGTCGCCCGATTCGGCCGTGGAGGGCCAAAACGACTTCGGCGAGCAGGGGTACGGTGGACCGAACCCGCCAGACCGTGAACACACGTACCGGTTCCGGCTGTACGCGCTCGATACCACCCTCGGTCTCCCGGCCAACACGACGAAAGATGATCTCGTCGACGCGATGACTGGTCACGTCGTCGACAAGGCTCGCATCGATGGGACGTTCGCCCCGTAACGCTGCCTCTTCGTCCGGTTCTTCAACTTGAGTTGCCGATCAGTCGCTCACTCGTTGCATGGATTCATCGGTCACCGGGTCCGACCTGGCGGCGATAAAGAGACACAGGAGGCCGCCGCCGCCCCCGACGAGTGCCGCACAGATTCCCGCGAGCTGAATTGCGAGCCCCTCGCCGACCATCGGCGTGGTTCGATTGATGATGAGTCCCATCACGATCGGAATCGCCGTCGCCGTCACTCGCGCACCGGCAGCTCCGAGACTGACGACTCCAGCGCGGAGTGATCTCGGGGCGAGTTCCGTGAGGTAGCTCCGGTAGAGGGAAATCGAGATTCCAAAGCCCGCACCTGCGAGCGCAACCCAGAGGGCTGCAACGTACACGCCCGGAGAGAACAGAAATCCCACGAACCCCAACGCGAGGGCGACGTTGGCGATGACGAGCGGGTAGAACTTGCCACCGAAGCGCGACTGAATCCGCCCGACCTGGCTCGCAGCGGTTGCAAAAACCAGGCTCCCAACCGCGACCAGGACGCCAGCCTGAAACGGCGTCCCGCCCATCACGCGGACGACGACGAGTGAGTTGTAGGTGAACAGACCGATCCAGACGGCCACCGGCAACGACCTCCCGACCACGAACGAGAGAATCAGTGGACGACGAACCAGGTCACCCAGTGTCTTGAGATACGCGCCCCCCTCGAGAGAGTGTTGATCGTCCTCCGAGGTGTCTGTCGGTTCGTCAAACCGGAGATAGACGACGACCGCGACGGGGACGGCAGCGGCATACAGGAGGAAAGGATACCGCCAACCCACCGCCACGAGCGCCCCGGCAAATAGTGGAAACACGGTGGAGCTGAGGCCGTTTACCGTCATCCGAAGCCCTTGCCCTGTGACCTCCTTACCCTCGTCGAACATGTCGCCGATGCTCGCCGTGATGGTCGGAACCAGACCTCCAAACCCGAACCCTTGGACGAATCGGAGTGCGAGGACGACGCGGAAATCGGTCGTCAGCACGATCGAGGCGCCACCGATCCCAAACAGGAGAAGGGCTGCGACCAGCACCGGTCTGCGACCGTATCTGTCGGCGAGGAGGCCCGCGATCGGGATGATGAAGATGGCCGGTGCGGTGAAAAACGAAATCATCAGTCCGATTCCGGCGGGGGAGGTTCCGAACGGCTCGATCACCGAATCCAGCACCGGTGACACGATCGCCGTCCCCAGAATGGGAAACATGGTCGCGAGCAACAGGAGCTGGAAGTCCGTCTCGCGAAGGACGTCAGCATCGTCCCCGAACGCCGATCGAACTGGTGGCATTGACTACCTGTCGCCGGGTGTGGGTAACACGTAAATACCACTGACTTCCGTTTCGTTATTCAATCGGTGGTAAGGGAGGACGGTCATCGACGGGCGGCCCGAACTCACCCGTGCTTTTCCGAATACCGCTCGAGCGCCAGTTCGATCGCCTCGGGTCGGCGGGTCACTCGATCGTCCGCGACACGGAGCAACGATTGAGGGGTGTAGCCGTCCGAGTAGCCGAATATTCGGTTCACGGCCGCTTTTTCGACCTCGACCGGCGTGAAGTCGATGATGGTGTAGAGGTGGGTGTATTCTCCGTCGTCCCAGAGGGTCGACGACGCCCACTCTTCGTCGTCTTCGAACGACGTGCCGACCTGACCGACGCCAACGTACACCCCATCCGCGTAGAACAGGACGAGATCACCGGATTCCATCTTCTCGTAGTGATCCTGGCTGCTCGATCCGGTCTCGACTCGCCAGAACCTAGCGGTCGCCGCGTCGGATAGCGCTGCCGGTCGATCCGGATACTCGTCCAGATCGACGGCCGACCGAACGGTGTCGTCGAAATCGTCCGGGTCGACCTTCGCCAGAAACACGTTGGAACCCATCGTGGATGAACATTGACAGGCATGCCTAATAAGTTCACGAATCGCCGCGACGGGGCGTGTCGCCCCGATCGACCGGAATCTTTCGGTTACGAACCGAAACAGCTTCGATTAGGGCATCTCGAACAGACGCGATGAGCCGCCTGCCGCGATTCGTCGTTCGGCGAGCCTGTTTGCGGCCTCGAGGGTCGTCAGGTCCTCCTCGTCAGCGGACTCGAATATCCGCTCAAGCCGGTCACCGATCTCGTCGACCGCCTCGGTGATATCGGCGTCCGTCATCGGGGACATTCCCAGCACGCCAGAGATAACGCCACCGGCGTTGAGAACGTAATCCGGCGCATAGAGGATCCCTCGCTCTTCGAGCGCCGCCGCGTGTCGCGGAGAGTCGAGCTGGTTGTTCGCGGAACCGGCGACGACGTCACACGCGAGTCGGTCGACCGTCTCGTCATTGATCACTCCCCCAAGCGCACAAGGGGCGAACACGTCGCAGGGTTCGTCGTAGACCTTGGATGGCTCGATTCGGTCGATGTCGAACCGATCGACGAGGGACTCGACTGAGGCCTCGTCTACATCCGAGACGGTAACCTCCGCCCCCGCACCGTGGAGGTGTTCGACGAGTGCGCTTCCGACGTCCCCACACCCCTGGACGACGACGTCGACGTCCGCGAGCGATCCGTCGTCTGTGAGATGTCGCAGGCTCGCTTCTATACCGCGAAGAACGCCGCGGGCGGTGTAATCCGCCCCGATCTCCGATCCGCCGGCATAGTCGGTCGCTTCGTTCACGACCGAGACGTCCTCAATCGTAATCCCGACGTCCTCGCCGGTGAAGAACGTCCCGCACATGCTATCGACCGCTCGACCGTAGGCGCGGAGGAGGTCGTCCGACTTGTCCGTCTCGGGATCGCCGACGATTACGGCCTTCCCGCCACCAGCGTCGAGGTCCGCTGCCGCGGTCTTGTACGCCATCGCCCGCGAGAGTCGCAGCACGTCCTCGAGCGCTGCCTCCCCCGACTCATAGTCGTACATTCGGGTGCCGCCGACGGCAGCCCCTCGACTCGTGTCGTAGATGGCGATGATACACTGGAGTCCGGTCTCGTCGTCGTTGAACGTGGCGACCTTCTCGTGGTCCACGTCGAACACGTCGGGGAGCGACATGCTTTCGGATGTCCCGGTGAGTACTTCTAGCTTGCACATGTGGTGTCACCGCTTATCGAACACCTATCCCGTGCGAACGGGACGTTAAATAGCCCCGTCGACGATCGTTCGACATGAACAAGCTCGTCGGGGACGGAGAAGACGCGTGGCGCCTGGCCGCTCACGCCCACGTCATCGTCCACGAGACCCGGGACGGCAACGAATTTATTACCATATACGACTGCGGTGCCGCGCAGAAACCCCCGTCGGCGCAGCTCATCGGTAACCTGGTGCGGATCGACGCAGAACACGAGTTGCGGCCCCAGCCCACCGGATACATTGTCTCGCTTCGCGAACCGGCGAGGCTCCACCGGCTCGACGCGGACCACTGGGTAATCCGTCGAACAGCATAACCGGCCAAACCCGGCGTTGGCCTCGATCTATCGCGTATCCACCGTACCGTGCCGGAGCGTCCCGATACCTTCGACTTCGAGTTCTATCTCGGCCCCCGGGTCGAAGTACTGACCCAAATCGGCACCGCACCCGCCACCGATGGTTCCACTCCCGAGGACGTCACCCGGGTATATCGTCTCGCCCCACGAGGCGTACTCGACGAGATCTCCCCACGAGTGGTACATGTCCGCGAGGCTTCCCCGTGACCACTCCTCGCCGTCGACGCGGGCGACCATCGTCGCGGAATCGACGGGAAATTCGTCGGCGGTCACGAGGTACGGTCCGAATCCGTTGGCGAAGTCTTTTCCCTTGCCCGGGCTCAGCCCCTGTCTGACCTGGATGTCGCGTGCGCTGAAGTCGTTAAAAATCGTATAGCCAGCGATGTAGGCGTCGGCCTCGTCGCGTTCGACGTTTCGGCCCTCCCGACCGATGACGGCCGCAACTTCGAGTTCGTAGTCCAGGAGATCGGTATAGGGCGGGGCCTCGACGACCGATCCGGGATCGACCACGCAGTCCGGGTTTCCGTTGTAATAGGCCGGATACTCGTACCAGTCCTCGGATTTCTCTCGACCGTGGTCTTCGAACACCGAGAAGTCGCGGATTTTGCGGGGCCTGGGGAGGGGGCTCTTCAGCGATACCTCGTCGGGGCCGTACCGGATTTGCACGCCGTCGACGCCGATTCGATCGTCGAGCTCGAGGACTGCGGCGGCGGCCTCCATCGCGTCGTCCCCCGCTTCGAGAAACGCACGCATCTCAGGCGGTGCGATCGCCTCGGCGACGGTGTGTGGCATCTGATGTCCCTCTCCTGCCAAGATCGTCGCGTATCCGGCGGTGACGTCGAGATATTCGTTTGCGTCACCGTCGACGACGCCCACTCGTGATGCGGTCCCGGTCGGCTGGTCGATCTCGAACGTGGCGAGTTTCATGACGAGAAGTTCGTCGGGCCGTCCCAAAGGTCTGACTCCGGCGGCAGTCCCGTCGGCTATAGGTTCGGTCGGAACCTGGGTCCGTCCGACATGGTCGAGCAACACGAAATCGAGATCGCTGACGACGAACGCATCGTTGCCATCCGACACGAATCTGACCGCGACGAAACCGGTCCGTTGCTCGTCTTCTGTCACGGCTTCGTGAGCGACAAATCGGGAAGCTACGCGTCGCGTGCGAACCGTGCGACCCAGGAGGGGTTCGAGGCTGTCAGGTTCGATTTCCGTGGGTGCGGGGAATCGACCGGTGACTTTCGCGATCAGACGCTACGTTCGAAGCTGGCCGACCTCCGGGCGGTACTTGCGTATTTCGACCCGTCGTCTGTGGTCCTCTTCGGGTCGAGTTTCGGTGCAAAGGTCGCATTTCATCTCGCGGGCGAGGACGGTCGAGTCGTTGCCGTGATCGGACGAGCACCGGTCACTTACGGAGAAGCAAGGAGAAAGCCTCGCCGTTCACGGCGGGGAGGATGTCAAACTCGGACGTTCGATTCGATGCGAGAAGCCATCGAACGGAACGGGCGCGTGGCACTCACCGATGATCACATCGTCGACGAGCGATTCATCGCGGATCTCGATCGCTATCCGTTCGCCGACGCCGTCGCCGGGATCGAGGTCCCGGTCGCGATCGTTCACGGGGCGACGGACGACTCCGTGCCGCTCAAAGACTCCCTCGATGCGGTCGAGGCCCTGTCGCGTCGAACCGACGTCTGGCTCCAGGTATTCGAGGGGGAAGGTCACCGGTTCTCCAGGGCAGCCGAGGATCGACTCCAGGATCTGGTGTTCGGGTGGCTCGCCACCTCGGGACTGCATCCGGTCCGGTCGCAACGAAGCGAGTAAGTATCCTACGTATCGCGATTCGTCCGAATCTCGAGGTCCACCTCGCGACGGTCGCCCTCGAGGTCGGCGACGACGCGTTCGACGATCCGTTCTGCTTCTCCCCGTATCAGTGGTTTGACCCGATCGACGATCCACCCGATCGAGACGATCAGCGGAACGTCGACCACGCCGGCGTCGACGGAGTCGGGATCGTACTCGACGTGGAAGGTGACGCGAGAACCCTGACTCTCGTTCGACCCGTTGCCATGTCCACGATCTTCGAGTTTCGACGGGTCGATCGGTTCGATCCGCCACGACCCGCTCGCGTCCAGGTCGGTAACGAGCGTCCAGTCGATCCGATGCGGGTAATCGACTGCCGTCACGCGCGAGTGCGCGGTGTACTTGAGTTTCCACCAGGAAAAGACTAGGTCGTAGTCGGTTCCTGGTCCGCCGTCGCCGTCTCGTCGGACGTCACGCAGGTACTTCGAGTAGCGGGCGTAGCCCGTGAAATCCAGGAGGAACTCGAAGACATGTGCTGGCGATCGGTAGACGTCCGTCGTGACTTCAAGCGAGTCCACGCTGAGTGATTCGAGCGTCCCTGGCCTAATAGTTCGGTTGGGCCCAGCCGTGAATCGAGCCGTTTGTAATCCAGGCGGAACGACTCGGTTGTATGAGCGAATCCGATCCCAGTACGGCCGCAGGGTCGACGACTGACGCCGGTCGCGACATCGAGGTACCCCGCGTTGCCATCATCGGGGGTGGCGTTGCCGGCTCGACAGCTGGAACCTTCTGCGCCCGTGCGGGCTTCGACACGATCGTTGTCGACGGCGGCGAATCCATTCTCCGTCGAAACGCACACCTAGAGAACTTCCCGGGCTTCCCAGCCGGGGTCAACTCCCGGACCTTGCTCGAATTACTCTTCTCGCAGGCCGGCCGAAACGGCTGTCAGTTCGAGGATGGGCTGGTAACGAACCTCGTCACCACCGGTGACGACTTTCGGCTCGAGATCGACGCCCTCGACGGGGAGAGCGAACTCCGGGCAGACTACGTCATCGCGACCTCCTGGCCCGACGCCAGCTACCTGCCCGATGCTGTTAGCGTGACCGAGCGGGGCTCGAAGACGTACGTCGACGTCGATGACTTCGGTCGAACCACGGTCGACGGACTCTACGCCGCGGGCCGAATCGCGGGGAAACCCCATCAGGCAATCGTGGCGGCCGGTCACGGGGCCGAAGTCGCACTGGCGCTCGTCGACGATTCCGAAGTTCCATTCTATCACGACTGGGTCGCGCCGGCGGGATACTTCACCGAACGCGGACGGGACGTGCCGCCGGGCGTCGAGGAAATCGAGGAATCGGAGCGCAAACGCAGAGAACGTGACTCGATGGCGACGATCAGGGACGCCTTCGAGGAAAGTCATCCCGGCGAGCCCACGATGCATCCGAGCGTCGTGGAATCACGCAAAAATTCTGGAAAATAATCGGAGTCAGCGATTCCGTTCCGATTAC